>NZ_VXCS01000051.1:0-7697 GCF_052850545.1 Pseudoalteromonas sp. 1181_04 | reverse complement strand
CGCCGAGCTCACTAAAGGAGCTAAGAAAGGCGATCAAATGACCACGAAGTGGATAAAAAATACAATTAAAAGCATGAGAAAATCCAAGAAATATCCGGCTCAAAATACACTAGGCAACGACTTATTCAATGCGAATGACTTAGATATACCGTTAAATAAAATTGTTATTGAAGCCGTTGAAAAAGGCGGTCAAGTCGTCGAAGGAAAATTACAACCTTTACCATAGAGAATTGATAATGCTACAGTTAAACCAACTATCGATAGAAAATATAGAAGAAAACATCTCACGTGCAAACAGCCATTTGGCCGCATGGATAGAGCGTTTTCAAGATAATACTAGAACCCCTGAACAAAATAAAAATAGCGTATTTAAAATAACCGATTTCTATTTTATGCTTGCATACGCTAAATACGCACTCGAAGAGCACTCAGAAGTAAAACCCAATTTTGAAAAAGCAGCACCGTTTGCTTTTTTATGCGGCTTCGACCCTAAATTAAAAACGAGTAATAACGATTGGACTATTCAACAAGAGCTAAATGTTGTTCTTCTCTTTGCTGAGCAGGATGTTTTAGAAAAGCTTAAACACAGTGAAATAAAGTTATCCAGCGTTCAACATCAAGCAAAACTCCAATACGCTGAACTATTAAAAGCGATTGGTACAGGCCAAACTATTAATAAAGATGATGTTGAGGCTGCTTTACTTGAAGCCAAAAACACTAAAGACAAAGATGTACTGCAATATATACTTCCTTTATTAGAAGCAATCTCGGCCTTAGTCTCAGGTGATGAATTACGTTGGCAAACTAGTATCGACAAAGCCATAACTTGGCATAAAGATGAATGTAAATTTGGTGATTTAAAAGATATGGAAGAAAGCTTTATCTGTTTAAATGCTCTTACTATGGCAAAGTTAGGCAAAGACATGCATGGTTGGCAATGCCAAACCGATTCACTATATTTACCTTTATTTTTAATTGATTAGTTTCGATAATCACACAACACGAGCCTATTATCTATGAGCAGTTTAATTCACTTATCACTTATTGACGAAGATAGATACCCTACTTCGCTTGACGGTGATGATGAAAGTAAATACCAACAGTTATTAGACATAACTCAAAAAGAAGCCATTCATTGGCAAAGCATTGAAATAAATTTGCGTGGCTTTGAGCCTGCGTTGCAATTATGGGACGCCATTGCGGGTAATAGCCGTTTATTATTGATTGCTAGCTTTAATTTTTATCCTCACAAACTACTCCCACCCGATGCGGATATCAGCGGTAGCTTTGGTTTTTTTCCTGCGGATATGGTTAAAGATTTATACGCGATAATGGAGGAAGAATACAATTTTGATATTAGCAACTTAGAAGGGCAGCAAATTATTGCTGAAATTGAAAAGGATGGAGACGATGAAGTAAACCCCGAAGCCTATGAGCTAGTTCGAGATAAATACTTTGTAACCTTTAGAGATGCGGCTGAGCAAGGTAAATCTATCGTCGTACTCATTGAGCAATAATTAACTTATATAGAAAACGCTAAGGACAGCACATGCGACCTGAAATAAAAAACATCCCCCAACAACTTGGGCAATACTTGTACCAGCAAATAAATGAGCCGTGGCTTGAAGCACAACTCATTTTAAATTGCGAAGATGAAAACGTACTTGAATGCAAAGCCCATTATCAAACTGCTGCTGATACAAGCGAACAGCCGATTACCGTGACGGACGAGATAGTCGATTTATTCAACACCCTATTTGAAAAAGCCACCCAACACCAACCAGAAAACTGGACACGCGCTATTTTTACCATTAATCGCCAAGGTCAATTTAATCTCAACTTTGAGCGTGATAATAATGATGATGACGTTATTACCGCACAACAAACACATTAATTCATAACCTAGATTGTAAGCGTCTAGCAAAATGCACCTGCCAGTCACTCGTCAAAATGATTAAGCTATTTCCGAATTTCAATGAGGAGATAGCCATGAGAAAAACACGCAGCCTTGAACAATGGCGCAGTATTATTGAAGAACAACAAGCCAGCGATTTAACTATCACTGACTATTGCCAGCAACATGCTTTATCAAAAACAAGCTTCTATGCCGCACGAAGTAAGCTTAATGAATCATCAGGCAGCTTTGTTCGCGCTAAAGTAGCTAAACACGTTGACGTCACCGAACACCAACTGTCGATTACCCTCGAAGTCGGAAAAGTAAACGTCAGTTTGCCTCCCACAACGTCTGCATCTTATCTAGGCCAATTACTCCGCGAGCTTGCCTGATGAAAATGTTTGTTGAACCAAAGTGTATTTACTTACACCGCGATGCTGTGGATTTTCGAAAATCCATTGATGGTCTGGTCGCAATCGTTGAAGGTGAGCTTGAACGTGATGCCTATACTGGCGCTTTATTTCTATTTTGCAACAAAGCGAAAGATAAACTCAAGTTGGTTTACTGGGATAAAACAGGCTTTGCATTGTGGTACAAGCGACTCGAAAAAAAAAGTTCAAATGGCCAAACAAAGCCAGTCTGCAAGAATTTGAGCTCAGTCCAGAGCAACTGGATTGGTTGTTGTCGGGGTATGATGTGCTTGGTCATGAAGAATTGCAGTATCAATCGATGATCTAATCGATCATATTGACGGTAAATGATCGTTGCCACATCGTCTGTTTTATCTTTGCATCAAGCAAGAAAACACCGTCAAATTCTGCTAAATTGCGAACATGAAAACTGATGCACACTCACTTCCTGACGACCCAGAACAGCTCAAGCGCATGCTACTTGAGTTGCAACAAGTCGTTGCTAAAAAAGATAAAGAGTTAGCTGAAAAAGACGCGCAAATTCACGAATTACTGCAAGCTTATAACGCGAAACTTGCCAAAGAGTACGCCAAGAAATCTGAAAAGATGCCCGGTGCAGGCGAAGTATTCAATGAAGCAGAAGACATTCTCGATGAACATGATAAAGCGCTATTGGCTACATCGCCTTCAGTAAAGAAAGAAAAAGCCAAACCAAAACGCCGCCCACTGCCAGCGCAGTTACCCCGCGTTGAGGTCGTTGTTGACCTTGATGAGGGTGATAAAATGTGTGATTGCTGTCAAAGCCCCCTTCACAAAATGGGTGAAAGCAGCAGTGAAGCACTGGAATTTGTGCCAGCGCATATCAAAGTAATCAAAACCATTCGCCCAAAATATACGTGTCGCCACTGTGAGCGAGAAGGGATTGAAAGTGTGGTAAAAACCGCAAAGATGCCTGCAATCCCTATTCCAAAAAGCATCGCAACCCCCAGCTTATTGAGCCAAATAATCATGTGTAAATACCAGTTTGGTTTACCGCTTTATCGCCAAGAAACGTTATTTGCTGATATCGGTATTGAGTTGAGCCGGCAAACCATGTCGAGCTGGATGTTGCGCTGCGCAGACCTGTTGTCCCCCCTGTATCAACGCTTAAAAGACGTGTTACTATCTCAAGCGGTTATTCACGGCGATGAAACCTCGCTCAACGTTATTAACTCAGAGAAAGCAACCAGCTATATGTGGCTGTATTGTTGTGGCGATGATAAACCAGGTAAAGGCACTAACATTGTCCTGTTAGATTACCATAACAGTCGCGCGGGCCAATGTGCGGTTGATTTCCTTGATGGTTACGAAGGCTACATGCACGTTGACGGCTACAAGGCGTACGAGCAAACGAAGGCAACACTGGTCGCGTGCTTAGCCCATATGCGCCGTAAATTCATCGAGGCTAAAGGGAATAATAAAAAAACCGTCAAAGCAGATGTAGCCCTTAACCTTATTCGCAAGCTCTACGGTATTGAGCAAGCCATCAAAGATAAAACAGCCGATGAAAAATTCAAGATTAGGCAAAGAAAAGCCAAACCAATCGTTGATGAATTGTATCAATGGTTACTCAAGCATAAAGATAAAATCCCTCCTCAAATGGCGCTAGGTAAAGCAATTTCCTATGCGATAAATCAGTTTGAGAAATTCAGGCGTTACCTCGATGATGGCAGGCTGAGTATTGATAACAACCGCGCAGAGCGAGCCATAAAACCGTTCGTAATAGGGCGAAAAAACTGGTTGTTCTCAAATACCAGTAATGGCGCGCATGCGAGTGCCGTACTCTATAGTCTTGTTGAAACCGCAAAGGCAAATGATCTTGTAGTGCATGACTATATTACTACTTGCTTACAACATATTGCAGAGCAGCCAGATAACCTTGAGCCACTTCTGCCTTGGAACTTTAGCAAAGCTAGGTGTCGTTAGCTATACGCTTACCCTAGATTCAAATAAATAATTTACCGCTCTTTAACAACATGGATATTGTTAGGCTAGGCACTAACAGAATCTAAAGTTAGCGCCCTAGCCTTTCATTTTTGCACAAGTAAATTCGAGTCTACGCATTCGTAGCAGCGGGTTTACCCCGCGACATAATTCCCCCGCAGCCCACAACGAACTATTATTTGATGATAAAGCCAATGACAGCAACGAATCGATGGAAGCCGCTATTGCAGTATTCCGGCTCTTTACCCAACGAAAGTAGGCAAAGGCGACCCTGTTCAGTATTTACGTAAAATAAACTGGCAAAATTTAGGCAAACAAGCCGCCAGTGAAGTAAAAGCAATTATTAAAAGCTTTAGAGATACCTTGCAAGATATTTCAACCAGCTGGAAATACGACCTCCTACTGCCAGACTCGGCCATTGACGGCATGCAAGCCATGGTCAAACAACTTGATGAAGTCACCCCGCAAATAGACCAAGGCGTAAGAAACGCCGCGCAAGAAATTGGCAATCGCGTAAACAAAGCCCTCGATGAGTTTGAGCCACCGGCAAGTACAGGTGTAGTGGGCAAACCGAAGAAAACCGTTGCCAATGAGCTTGAGCCGCCGAAAGGGAATGATTTAAAGGGGGTACAGAGTAAAAACACTCACCCACTTCGATTAAAAATGAAAGCTTACAAAGTGCCTTGTTTTAAACCAAGTGATGGCTTAAGGAAAAGAAATAAAGGCGACTTACGCGCTTTAGAGCATAATTACGCAAGGCAGCTTAAACATCAAGAAAATGGCTTGAATGATTTAACCATTGGTGAATACAGAGAAAACCGCGAGCGATACAAAAAGATGAAGCGCAAAGGTACTGGAACTGCGCAAGATGATTTTAGAAAAGACTTCGAAAAAGATTTAAAGAGCTCCCTTAAAGACTCATACAGCAAAAAAGTATCATATGCTGAAGCCGAAAAACTAGCCTTGCAAAGGACAACAGAAATTATGGACAATTTACATGCATTACATGACCCTGATATGGGCGCAGGCGGGTATGATAGCGTATCGCGTATGGGCGATAAACGAGTTAATGGCTCTTTAGGTCCGCAGTGGGCTAAAGCACCCATAGGGAGTAAAAAAGGGGATAAAACACGCGTGCAATTAATGGATGAGCAAGTTGAAAAAGCATTTAAAAAACATGGCCCAGATGCTAAGTTGAACATTCAACTTGAGCGCTGCCCGTTAAATAAAAAGTAGAGAGCCCATGATAGAAACGAATGATGACGCCTTAGATTATTTTCTAAGCAAATTTAGGCAACCAACAACAACTGTACCCGCGACTACCGCTGATATAGAAGCGTATCGAGGGAAACTGCCTGACCAGCTACTTGAATACTGGCAAATACTCGGTTTCAGCGGCTTTGCCGATGGTTTATTTTGGCTGACAAATCCAGCGGATTATCAAGACATTCTTGACCGATTTTTAGAAGACACCCCGTTTGAGCACGACGATATTTATTATGTTATAGCGCGTAATGCCTGGGGCAATTTAAAACTCTACGGTGAGAAAACCGGACATTCTGTGGAAATCAGCCCTTACCTTAATTGGATGCGGACTAAGCAAGGAAATGAACAAGATATTAAAGCAGGTAAAACTGAGCGGACAATAAAAAATTTTATAGCATTTCAAGAAGTTGAAGACCTTGATATAGAAAACAACCAAAAGAAACCACTTTTTCCTGCGGCATTAAAAAAACATGGCCCACTCAATGCTGATGAAGTGTACGGCTTTGCGCCATTTTTATTTATGGGTGGCGAGAAAAAAATCAAGAATATTGAAAAGTGCGATATTTTTGCCCATTTGAATTTAATTGCCGACATGGGTGATATGGAAATTATTGATATGGCTTCTATGGTACGTGGCGCTATTAAGCAGTACGAATAACGCTGTATGCAAATGTAATTAGTAGAGGGCTTTAAACGAGCTCTATTTGGCGTACATAACTTAATGAATCATCAAGATGGCCGTATCCCTGGGCACGCATGATGATTCATTCGACACGTTTTTTAATATTAACTTACCAATTAGCTACAGAAAGTTTATTTTAGAATTCATTGGTGCCATATCTTTGGACTAACTCAGATTGACAAACTTTATGTTTGTTCATTCAATTTTAAACTCATTTATAACGCTAAGGACAGCATATGCAACCAGATATAAAAAATATCCCCCAACAACTTGGTCAGTACCTTTATCAGCAAATAAAAGAGCCATGGCTTGAGGCACAACTCATTTTAAATTGCGAAGATGAAAGCGAGCTTGAATGCAAAGCCCATTATCAAACAGCAGTGGATGCAAACGAACAACCAATCGCTGTTTCTGACGAAATAATCGAGTTATTCAGTACTTTGTTTGAGAATGCCACCACTACTGGCAGACAATACGGCGCAAAATCTAAAGAGGTAAGAGAATGGATGCTTGACCCTAATAATTATACATTGGATCATTACAACTTAAACCGCTCTGCGGGAGCTCAATTAAAAGAAACCTACTTCCCCCCCAATATGATAAGTTAAAAAAATGAAAGAATTAGATGAAAAGTTAAGCAATGAGATTAATGAAAAATTTGATCAATCTTTTGAATTTAAAAAGAGAGGCCAAATAGAGGAATCATTTTTTGCAATGCAAGAAGCAATCAAATTAGTACCTTCACCGAAGAGTCAATGGTCAGAATCATTAATAATTATTACTTCTGCCTGCGAACATTTTATTGCAATTGAGAAATTAGCTGACGCGAGAGCATTAATTGATGAGTACTTAAATTCTGATTTTTGTATATCATATGATGATAATCCCAGCTTCATTAAAGGTATTATATTATTTGAAATGGGTGATTTTGAACAAGCATATGAATGGTTTGATAAAGCTAACTCTATCTCTAAAGGCAGGTGCTTTGTAGAGCAGCCGAAAAAATACAAAACTTTTTTTAATGAGTATAACCAATGAACGTACATGACCAAATAGATGAGTATTGCGAGCAAGGCAATGATCTTTTTGATGAAGAAGACTTTCAAGGCGCAATTACACTCTGGCAAAAAGCCTTTGATTTACTTACCGACCCAGATGAGGATTGGGAGCAAGCGGTTTGGCTTAAAGTATCTATCGGTGATAGTTATTATATGCTTGATGAATATGAACAATCCCTTGATGCAATGTTAGATGCATTAAACTACCCTGAAGCACTCGATAACCCATTTATTCACTTTAGAGCTGGCCAATGTCATTATCAGTTAGACGACAAAGAAAGAAGTAAAAATGCTTTACTTAAGGCCTATATGTTAGCCGGAAAAGAAATATTTGAAGATCATGAAGAAGATGGACTTTTTTACTATGACTTTTTGAAGTCCGAAGTCCAGCTATAAACGAACAT
>NZ_VXCS01000050.1:0-8613 GCF_052850545.1 Pseudoalteromonas sp. 1181_04 | reverse complement strand
ATGTGCTGATGCGGTATACGAGGTTTACACTTGAATTATAAGTATCCAGACGAATTAGAGTTTTTTGATAGAGGCTTTGGCTATTCTAATGAACATGATCATGACGAGGGGATGTTTTCATTTATTTTGCCGTATGAAAACGGTGATAAATTGATATTTACACATTCTCCATTTAATAACTGTTCTGTAAGCGTCAAACTTATTCAAGATGATGTGGTCGTTTTTAATATTTATAAAGAGAATGTTAGTGATATTGCTTTCCAAACTTGGGGAAGTGAAAAGGTACTAAGGGTTTATTTGACTAACGAAGTTGAGCATAATGACTTCCTTGTGTATTTCGATCCTAAACCTAGACTACGATACTCTGAGTTTTAAGTAAGCACATAATCGGGTAGCCGGAGGTCTCTAACCTCCAGCCCCCACACCACCCATCATGCGGGTCCGCAATGGGCGGTTCACCTCCCGTAATGAATATTGATCCAAATATCTCTCAGTGACACTAAACCTTTTGACGCTAAATAGTCATTGCCTAGCGCAATGTTAATTCCTTTTGTTTTTGAGCTTCGACAAGGCCCCTTGCTGGTGATACCACATGCTATGGCTAGTCTCTCACTGACCCCCAATTTCATTAAACTGCGTACTTTGGTGCGAGGTTTACGCCATTGCCGCCAGTAGCACATTCTTATCCTACGTCGGATCCAATGATCTAAATCCACCGTTAGCTGATAAGCGTTGGCTATCTGGTAGTAGTGTCCCCAGCCGCGTAAATACTGTGTGAGTTTATGAATTTGTAGGGTCATTGAGATCCCCCAGTTACGGTTAGTGAGCTCCCTGACATTTGCTTTGAATTTCTTTAGCGCCTGTTCGTGGATCTGCACTTGACCGTAACGAAATGTGAACCCGAGAAATTTCGAGCCTGATACAGGACCTACCCGACTTTTCGATTCGTTCACTTTGAGCTTTAATCGCTTAGTGATAAACGCAGTAATTTCCTGTTGTATTATTAGTCCTTCGCTTTTGGTTTTTACTAAAATGATTATGTCATCAGCGTAACGTGCAAACTTAAGGTGTTTGTAGGTTAGCTTCTTATCTAATTCATCGAGTAAAATGTTGGAAAGTAAAGGGGATAATGGCCCACCTTGGGGGACTCCTTTGGTTGACTCAAACCACAGACCTGTTTCGCGCTCTGCGATCCCCGCTCGTAAGTATTTACCGAGTAGGCGCATGAGTGCTTTGTCTTTGATTTTACGGCCAACACGATTCATCAGCATGTCATGGTCTACTTCATCAAAGAACTTAGACAAGTCGATATCAACCGCTGTTTTATAACCTTGTTTAACACAAAATTGAACATGGTTCACCGCTTGACTGGCTCTTTTATGAGAACGATAACCATAACTATGTGGTGAAAATTGAGGCTCAAAGTAAGGGCTGATCACTTGAGCAATGGCTTGTTGGATCACTCTGTCGATAACAGAAGGGATCCCAAGCATTCGCTCACCGCCATCGGGTTTGGGTATCATCACGCGTTTGACTGGCAAGGGTTGATAAGTGCCGTTAAGTAATTGTTGTTTAATACCCAGCCAATGTAACTTAGCGAAGTGATTAAACTCTTCAATACTCATATTATCAATACCCGCAGCCCCTTTATTGCGCTTAACATGTTGCCATGCTGCACCAATATTGTGGTTGCTTAGTACCCTTGCCATCAGGTCATGATCTGTTTGGCTATATTCATTCGAGGTATTATTCACAGTAGAACGCTGTTCATCACTATCGCAACACGGTGATCTATGTGAATTCAAGTTCATCTGTAGTATCTCCTCTGGTTAAGATGTTCAGGCCTTCACCGTGTCCCCTCCATTACGATGGGCGTTTGGCTACTATGCCGTCTGCTGACTTCTGATAAATCACTCTAGCGATTACTCGATAAAGCGCGTCTAAACTAACGCTTGTTTACTGCTATTTTGCTCGCTGTAGGTCGCAGCAACCAAAGCGCCAAGGGTTGATCAACCAGTCCCTAACTGGTAATCTCCAAGCGTTAGCGCGGATGCGTGTTTATCAGATCTCCCCGAATAAGGTGCATCGACTTTCTCTGCACAACTGCATCATTTACGGTGGCCGTTAGATCACATGACTTCGCTATCTTGTGCTAGCTCGTCTTCAGCCTACGCCTCATATGATGTTTTTGTTCATCAGCTCGCAGATTTGCTAGCGGCTTCCTCCAGACTATCTCTCGCGATTTAGCCCTTGCCATTCGCTAGTAGTTATCGTTTAATAACAGTATGTTATTTAAACGGTGATCTTCCTACAGAGGACTTTCACCTCATAAGTCAATGCCCATGTCGGGCGTACACAAGAAATTAAACAAGGACAAAAAACAATTGGCTTTTGCTCCTTCGTCGCTTATTTTAGCCAACCATTTTTTGCCTGTTAATTAGGCGTTGAGGCTGTAGAATTACTCTTTTTAGGAACTGATTCTACGCATTTGGCTTGATTGTTTTTTAACCTTGAATCCGTTTGGTTACTGTGATCTAATAGATATTATTCACCCATGGTAAATTGTTATGGCTCTTTCATTAGGTAAGGAGTCAAGCCTGACTTATCTTGCCAAAATAAATTCATTCCGATCAATTTCGCTGAATAAATTGACCTTACGCGGTCAAACGAAAGTGAATGCTTTCACTTCATACTGCGGCAACTGTATTGCTTAGTTCATAATATAGAAAAGCTGCAAAACACGATGCATTAATAAAGGTAAGCTGCGACCTCTCCAAATAAGCCACTCAAACACCTGTGATACCTTCCAAAACGCCCATTAAAGCAACAGCAAACCCCTTTTATATTTTACGTAAAATCGAAGTAACTAATTGAATCAAAATAGCAACTCAGCTATGGTTAATGCATCAATAAAAATAAATAAAAAACGAGTTATTCTACAGGCTCGTTAGGTGCCAAATTTGTATGAGTCAAAGAAATACAATTTTAGTAGTGTCAGGCTTAGCTGTTTGTGTGCTTAAAAATGAATAGGAATAGTTATGGGAAAAATCAAATTTTTAGATATGCCTGAGTACGAAGGTAAGCAATTAAACTGTGCTTCATTGTGTGCAACTAACGACGGTTATATAGCTTTAACCGGTAAACACGTTAAATCGCAAGGCGCTTCTCAATGGTTTTACAGTTTGTTGTGCATGGATCTAGAATTTTGTTTCCAAAAGTTCATAGACGTCGGGGAGATCGTCGATAGCGGGTCACAGTGGTTAGAGGCAGGATTAGAGTTACTTACAGGTAACAGTCAGGATGTTTTTGGGATTATCAATCAGGGTGGTAGAGGGTTGTGGGTAGATATCACTGCGGGTGCCGTTGTTGCGAGTAATCTTAAACCACTGGATATGGAGCGGATCCAACCCTCATTGCTCTCGACTTTTCCAGGTGGGCGAAGAAGTTTGGGTGTCATGCCTCGCCTTGAACAGCTAAGCTATCATATTGTGAATTATCATTTGGTAATCTCTGAACAGGAGGCTTTTCCACCATCCCAGTGGAATACTATGAAATGTGAATCGTTTGACTGGGGAATTGGCGACGGTACCGAGTCGGATTTTGGTTCTGTAGATTGTTCGGAAATTGGTAAGAGTAGAATTTTCAATCCTAGGGTTGTTCAGATACTGGCGCTGGGCTGCGACAGATGGTTGTTGAGCATTGTTACATCTGGAAATTCAAAAGCCGCCTACCCTAACAAGGGTATGGGATATCGTTACTCAATAATAGATTCCACCGGTGCTGAAATAGCCGTTCTTGATCATAAAGAAGCTTCTGAAAAGTTGCCTGTTAATGTTTATGAGAAAGCCGATTATACACATTTCCCTAATGCTGAATACCCGTTCTATAAGGTTTATCATGATATAAAATATAGTCGGATTATTCACAAACTGCTTAATCAAATAATTTTCTTTGATCTTAATGGTCGGTTAATGGGTGTGATTAACTTTGCCAATAAGGGACTTACTGGTATGAGAAGATTAAAACTCTTAGCAGTTTCACCCACAGGAGAAATGATTTTTCGGCGTGAGCAAGAGAAGCTTATGTGGAGCGTAGAGCTATCAGATTGCTTAAAAGAGACTGAAGCTAATCTGATAGCTGGCCTTAAGGAATATCGCAAAAAAGTGAAGGATATGAGTAATTCTTCACTGAATGTTCCTTCTCTTGGAGAAGTCAATCACCTCTCAATTACATAACATTTCCACTCGGGATGAAGGTGGAAAACATACTACACTATCTCAGCGAAAAGCTTTTACTCTGAGTGAATGATGAGAAATTGATCGTCAACTGGCGTAAATGCTCTAATAGGTATCAGGTATTGGCCTTAAGTCAGCACCTAATCGGGTAGCCGGAGGTCTCTAACCTCCAGCCCCCACAGTACTAATCATGCAATTTTTATTAGCAGGAAGTGCAATGGGCGGTTCACCTCCCGTAATGAATATTGATCCAAATATCTCTCAGTGACACTAAACCTTTTGACGCTAAATAGTCATTGCCTAGCGCAATGTTAATTCCTTTTGTTTTTGAGCTTCGACAAGGCCCCTTGCTGGTGATACCACAGGCTATGGCGAGCCGTTCGCTGACACCCAGTTTCATTAAACTGCGTACTTTATGCGTGCTATACCTTTGTAAAGTGCGCAATTGCCGCCAGTAACACAAATTTATCCTGCGGCGGATAAAATGATCTAAATCCACTGTTAGTCGATAAGCGTTGGAAGACAGCAAGTAAGTTATATCGACAGAATGAAGCTCAAAAAGACAGTGTAATATAACAGTTAAAAAGGCATGAATAAATTGACCTTGCACAGATAAACGAAAGTGAATACATTCAAAAATGCCAATTAAAATAATCCTAAGTCTTTTTATATTTTACATGAAAATCAGTTGCCGATTGCAGCAAAATAGCAACTCGGCTATGGTTTAACCATCAAGGAATATAAATTAAAAACGAGTAATTCTACAGCCTCGTTAGAGGTAAAAATGAGTTTCGGTACATTTTATAAAGTTGAAGACGAAGTTCGGTCTGCTTTCGAAGAGCGAATGGTATGATGTTTTAGGAGAAATTGAGATTCAGAATTATGAATCTTGCGATGCTGAATAATCAATACCCGCCTGGGTCTTAGCATTAAAGAACCAAGGTGAACCATTGAGTTTGTTATTCCAAGGGGAGCTCTGTGCAGAACCAAATGAATATGATGATCCCGACGTTGTATTTGTTGGCAAAGAAATGATCACGTCAATTGTGACGGAGCTAGAAAACAAGTCGAAGCCATATTTTCAAGAGTTGCTCAATGAAGTGAATTGTTCGTCAGATTTTTGGCTGTTTGACTCAATGTTTAATTTTTTAAAGAGCGCAGCATCTAATAACAATGCTATCGTAATTATATGGGGTGGATAGTGAAACCTAAGTTAAATTAGCTGTTCTCTATAATGAAGACCAAACAAGAGACTACAACACATTTATGAGCTCAGAATTATTCAAAAAGGAAAGCTTTTGACTCCGATTAAAATATTTAGTTTGCAGCAGCATAAAAGTAAGTACGAAGATCGCCCTTTAAAGTCTTATTTATATGTTTGCGGTGACAAAACTGAATTGCAAGTCTCCGGTTATGAAATAGAAAAACAATTTGAGCTCGCTGATTATTATCTTCTTCTACTTAACTGGGACTGCCTATTTGAAGAAGGCTGTGAAGTTGTTATTTTAAATAAGCAGATTAAGCTAGTAGCGACGTATAGTTTTACGCCATTTTACAACAGTTTTCTATTAACTGATTTTAACGAGCTATCTAACAACTGTTATGAATTAATTTTTAATCAATTCGAGCGATTTGAGTTAACAATTAACTACCCGAAAAAGCACTTATTAAGTAAAGTTATTAAGGTACGAAAATTTACATAGTCTTTCTTTGTAGGTGTATTTTGTTAGGGAAAACACCTACCAATAAAGTTAATCTATGTTTTAAGACAAGGCTACCATATTGAATAATCAATATCATCAATCGGCGATCCTCGGAAAATCCGAGGGACTTTGTGCATAAAACTTTTTTTCATTCGAACGGTTTCTAGCTTTTCAGATTCTGCAAAGGCGCTATCTTCTATCGCCTCAATATGAGTGGGAAGAGATAAATGCTGAAAATTATTATTTGAAAAACTATAGTCACGAATAAACTTTACTGTGTCTGGTAATCGTAATTCAGTTAATAAATTTTTGCAAAAACAATGACTAGCTATGGTTAATAAAGGGGCTTCGATAGTCAACTTTTCAATTTCGTTTCGACAAAAAGCACCTGCGTCTAAGCTCATAACCGTTTCAGGTATCATGAGTTCTTTAAGTTTATTTTTATAAAAAGCATCACCACCAATATGAGTTAATCCTAAGGGTAAATTAATTGTTGTTAAAAAGTTCTCGCAAAAAGCTTCTAACCCAATCTTCTGTAAAGAGTCAGGCAGGCTTACAGAGGTGAGTTCTTTTTCTGAAAAAGCTTTTGGGCCAATACTCAATATTGTTTTACCTTCTATTTCATTGGGTATGATTACATCTTTAGCTGAGCCAATATAATCAACAATAGAAAGTCCTTTGTCGTAGCTTTCGCACACAAATAAAGTATTAAGAGTCAAAATATTTCCTTAAAGTTTGAATAATATCAATAGATTTATCTAATCAATGTTAGCTTCAGTCCAACGGTCAAATCGAATAAAATAGTCAAGATTATCAGCGCTATTATCTTTTTCACTATCAATAAAATTAGGAGAAAATTGCTTACAAACCTCTCTCAATTTGCGTTCTGATTCTAAAACAAGTCTCTTTTGAAAGTATATATTAGGAATATTTTTGATTAATTGTGGTTTTTCATCAAAAACTTGAATAAGTAAGTAATTGATATTTAAGTGATTAACTTTTAGGTTTTGGAATAAACGATTTGCTTGAGATATTGTATGTATACTAGCCCATTTGAGATTTAAGTATTCAATCTGTTGGAACAACTGTAAAGTATCAATAGACTCATCATCAAAAACAAAACTTTCCAGTGAGAGTCGCTTTAGATTAGGTAAATTTTTTAAAAATTTAAAACCTGTCTCTGAACCTCTAGCTATACAGTCAAGGTTGAGATACTCCAATGCTGTCAATCCCTCAGTCATTTTATGAATGCTATCAGCGTCAATATAGTTAGAACGATAAACATTACTTGCACGACTTATGTCGAGCATTTTCAAATGGCTTAGCTGAGATAGACTTTCAAAACAAGTAAAGTTAATTGATGAAGGAGTGGATGTTTTTAAAGCACGTAAACTTTTTAACTCTCCTAAACTTTCAATACCGGCCTCTCTTACTTTAGTCGATCTAATATCGAGCTCTTCTAAAGACTTTGATTGTGAAAGCTTTTTGATGCCAGCATCGTTAAGTGAAGTATACCAAAGTATTAGTAGCTTTAAATGAGGAAGCTTGGCTAAATCTGCCATCCACGGATTAGAAAACCCCTTTAGCATTCCTAAATCAAGAAGTTCTAAATTTTCCATCTCAGCTATCGCTTTACGCTTTGTCGCGTCGAGTTTGCAATTCACTTTTAAACCAACAAGCTTTCTGTCTCGAATATAAAGTCCTAATGGGGAAGGCGATTCTTTAGATACAAATTCTTGTAATCCCCAAAACTCATAATCAGTGAAATTATCAGGGGGTAAATAGTAAGTATCCATAAAGTCGGTATATTTCATTTTATTCCTTTAAGTTAGGTAAGCCTATGTGCTGTAATTTATGAGCTAATAAGCTGTATCGTTCCGAGTTCATCGAAGGCTAAATCGTTTTAGTCTGGCTATTTTAACCTTGGGCAAGAACCAGAGCAAGGTTACGAACTTTTATTGACTTAAATTTTTAATTGATGTTTTTTGATAATTACAGCCATAGTATTGTGCTGTTAAATAAAGTAACATATTGAAATATATATGGTATTGATTGTCTAAATTTTTATACTTCAGTAATTCAGTGCTTATGTCTTTGTGTTTACAGTTTAATATGACGTCATTTGTCTAATGAGATCGCGATGATAAAGAATAAACTTGAAGGGTTAATGTTATCGATAATCGATGACACTCGTATCGAGGATTTTTGTTTTACTGATAATTTCGTCATAGCAACTATCGGTATCAAAGATGGTCCAATTTGTGCTCCCGTTTTAGACTATGAAATTACAGGCGATGAATCACTTATTATTGATAAAGACAGTTTTAATATTGAGTGGAAGCAAGTAGTATTTGAAGGCAACACTATCTCTGTAATTAGAAATAACAAGCCCGCACTATATCGCGTAGCACCAGATAAAAAGCAATAGTTTTTGTATTGTTCAATTAAAATTTGAATACTTAATTACATCTTTTTTAAATATGCAAACACTGTACTGGTGTATGAGGCGTTAACCAAAATGGAAAAATTTCTAGTAAGACCTGGATATAAAACAGAAGAGCTTTTAGTTGAATTTTTGGGAGACCATAGAGAGCCTCAGTTTCCTGATATACAAGAAATTCTTGTAAAAGGATTAAAAGCTGAACCTGATCCCCCTGTGTCAGGATAGTTGTCGT
>NZ_VXCS01000005.1:0-230657 GCF_052850545.1 Pseudoalteromonas sp. 1181_04 | reverse complement strand
TCCTTGCTAACTTTACCCTCGCTAACTTTACCCTCGCTAACTTTACCCTCGCTAACTTTTCGCCACAAAAAAAGCCGCTTAGTTTAACTAGGCGGCTTTGGAGGTTAGTCTCACTGTATTTGGGCGTGTCTCCAAACGAGTGAATACGTTACCAAGGAACTTTTTTTTTATTACGCTTAGATTGACTCTAAGGCAATTTTAACCATTTCATTGAAGGTGCTTTGACGCTCTTCACTTGGGGTTGCTTCACCAGTGATCACGTGGTCACTCACGGTAAATAATGCCATGGCTTTTGCGCCATATTCAGCAGCAACGCCGTATAAACCGGCTGTTTCCATATCTACCGCTAACATACCTAGTTTATCAAGTTCTTGATAAAAGCTGTTATCGGCTTGATAAAATGTGTCGGTGGTAAATACGTTACCCACTTTCGCTTTAATACCTAGCTCTTTTGCTGCATTAACGCCGTTTAATAGTAAATCAAAATCAGCAATTGCTGAGAAATCATAACCACGTACACGCGCACGGTTTACATTTGAATCTGTGCTTGCGCCTTGTGCAAAAATAACGTCACGAATTTTAATGTCGCTACCAATACCGCCACAGGTGCCGATACGAATTAGGTTTTTAACGCCGTAGCTGACGATTAATTCGCGTGCATAAATCGACATTGATGGAATGCCCATACCAGAACCCATAATGCTTACTGGTTTACCTTTATAAGTGCCAGTAAAACCATACATGTTACGAACGCCGGTTACTTTTACAGCATCATCAAGAAAATTTTCAGCAATGTATTGCGCACGTAATGGATCACCCGGCATTAATACCGTTTGTGCAAAATCGCCATTATTTGCGTCAATATGTGGAGTACTCATTATTCGTTTCCTTTTACTTTTAGCGCGTTAAGCTTATCAATAAAGCCATCGCCATATTCAAGTGCAGATAAGTTAAACCACTGGGCAAGTGTTTGACCTATGTCTGCAAAACTAGCACGTTCACCAAGCGGGGTATTTTCAAGCCCTACCTGATAAGCAAGTACAGGCACATATTCGCGGGTGTGCTCACTGCCCGGGAATGTTGGATCACAACCGTGATCCGCCGTAATAATTAGTACGTCGTCGGCTTTAAGCTGCTTAAGTATCGTTGGTAAGTAATCGTCCAACTGTTTAAGCGCTTTTGCATACCCAACAGGGTCGCGGCGATGACCAAATTTTTCATCAAAATCAACTAAGTTAGTAAATATCAAACTGTGATCTGGCGCTGATGCCATTACCTCAGTGGTTTTTGCTAACAAGTTTTGTAAGCCTGGGGCTTTGTGTTTTTGGGTGATCCCTTGATGTGCATAGATGTCAGATATCTTCCCTATACTAATCACTTCACCACCGTCATCGGCTAGTTTGTCTAGCAATGTTGGCGCTGGCGGTAACACTGAATAATCTCGACGATTGCCCGTTCTGGCAAAGTCTTGATTATTGGAACCCAAAAATGGCCGCGCAATCACTCGTCCTATGTTCATTTCATCAAGCAGCGCCCGTGTGATTTCGCAGACCTGATAAAGTTTTTCTAGACCGAAAATTTGTTCATGCGCGGCTATTTGAAACACGCTATCAGCTGAGGTGTAACAGATTGGTTTACCTGTTTTTACGTGCTCTTCACCTAGCTGTTCTAAAATAGTAGTACCCGAGGCATGGCAGTTGCCTAAAATCCCTGGGATACCGGTACGAGCAATCAGCTCGTCAATTAACTGTTGTGGAAAACTCGGTTGTGTTTTAGGGAAATATCCCCAATCGAATAACACCGGTACACCGGCCATTTCCCAATGACCTGATGGGGTATCTTTACCGCTAGAAAGCTCTTTAGCGTAACCCCAAGCAGCAATCGGAGTTTGGCGGTCACTAACAAGGCACGGTTCGTTGCCTGCAGCTTCACACGCATCAACTAAACCTAATAACGATAAGTTAGGTAGTGATAGTCGTTCGCCAGTTTCTTCAAAGTATGCTTTAAGCAAATGTGCAAAAGTGTTTGCGCCCACGTCGCCAAACTTGTCAGCGTCTGGTGCTGCACCTATGCCTAGGCTATCTGCCATTAATATAATTGCTCTTGCCATACTCACCTCGATTATCCAATGTAGCTACTTTATATTTTTGTGCTTTTTAACGTACAGGACATAAGTCCTGTTTCATAAAACCTAAACATTATAAATTTCACCCTTTAAAGCGAAGCAAGAGAGATTATTCGTGTCTTTTTTGCTATTGTGATCTACCAACAATGTATCCTTCTGTGTGGATGAGAACTTTAGTGACACGAACAATAATAGCCATTGCTGGCGCTTCTGCGTCTGGCAAATCTCTTTTTAGCCAAACAATTTACAATGAATTGGTGAATGAGCTTGAACCAGGCGCCATCGCCGTGATTGAAGAAGATGCGTACTATAAAGACCAATCGCATCTGCCGTTTGATCATCGTACGCAAACGAATTACGACCATCCTGATGCGTTTGAACATGAGTTAATGTGTAAACATTTAACACAGTTACGTGATGGCGAAGCGGTAGAAGTACCTACCTATGATTATGCACAGCATACTCGCAGTGACAAAACACGCACTGTGATGCCAGCAGAAATTCTCATAGTTGAAGGGATTTTATTGCTTAGTGATAAAGCGCTACGTAAAGAATTTGATATCAAAGTGTTTATTGATACACCGCTTGATATTTGCCTGATGCGCCGTATGCAACGTGATATGGAGCAACGAGGCAGAACATTACAGTCCGTTGTTGAACAATATCAAGCTACAGTGAGACCGATGTTTTATCAGTTTATTGAGCCTTCAAAGCACAATGCTGATTTAGTGGTTACACGTGGTGGTATGAATCGTGTTGCGATTGATATAATTAAAAGTAAAATAAAATATTTACTGCAAAAATAACAACGGGAATAAGCAAAGATGACAACATTTATGAGCTTAGTCGGCATGTGTATGCTGCTAGGCATTGCATTTGCGGCTTCGACAAATCGCAAAGCAATTAGTTTAAGAACTGTCGGTATCGCTTTTGCCCTGCAATTTATAATTGGTGGTTTTGTCCTGTTTTCAGACGCAGGCAAAAATGCATTAGTTGGCATGTCAAAAGCCGTATCATCGGTAATTGGTTTTGCAAATGACGGAATAGCATTTTTATTCGGTCCGCTTGCTAGCCAAGATGCCTTAGGGTTTATTTTTGCCGTACAAGTTTTACCCGTTATTGTGTTTTTCTCTGCATTGGTTGCAGTGCTTTATCACATTGGCATTATGGATTGGATAATAAGAATATTAGGCGGTGGTTTACAAAAGCTATTAAAAACCTCACGCACTGAGTCGCTCTCAGCGACTGCGAACATTTTTGTTGGCCAAACAGAAGCGCCGCTGATTGTAAAACCATTTATAGCAACCATGACTAAGTCAGAGTTGTTTGCTGTTATGGTGGGTGGTTTAGCCACCGTAGCAGGCTCAGTTATGGCCGGTTATGTGATTATTGGTGTAGAGCTTAAGTATTTAATTGCCGCCAGCTTTATGGCAGCGCCAGGTGGTTTTTTAATGGCCAAGATGATTGTGCCAGAGACCGAAACACCTAAAGATACTTTAGCCGACTTAGATGATATTGAAGATAAACCAGTTAATGTGATTGATGCTGCGGCATCAGGGGCAGCAAACGGTATGCATTTAGCACTAAATGTAGGTGCAATGCTATTAGCATTTGTTGCTTTAATAGCTTTATTAAATGGTTTGTTTGGCGGCATTGGAGGTTTATTGGCTAGCATCGGCGGTTGGTCAATTAACTTCAGTCATTTATTATATAAAACTGCTGGTGACTGGGAGGTAATAGATGGAATCGCAAGTTTATTTAACTCCATTGGTGATTCGCTAAATAGCACGGGTGCTTGGATAAGCTCTTTAACGTTACAAATGATTTTAGGTTATATCTTTGCTCCGGTTGCCTGGTTACTTGGCGTACCGTGGAGTGAAGCAGTTATAGCCGGTAGCTTTATTGGTCAAAAAATAGTAGTCAATGAGTTTGTTGCTTATTTAGACTTTATGAATTATCGCGATACGTTAAGTGCGCACACACAAGCGATTGTCACATTCGCGTTATGTGGGTTTGCTAACTTATCATCGATAGCCATTTTACTAGGTGGATTAGGCGGTATGGCGCCTAGTCGGCGAAAGGATATCGCACGCTTAGGGCTCAGAGCAGTGTTAGCAGGATCTATGGCTAACCTTATGAGCGCCGCAATTGCAGGTTTTTTCCTCTCGCTAGCTTAGAAACTTTGAGATGAACCTTAGTTGCAAAACAATAGGATAAGCCTTTAAGGGGTTAAAGACTTATCTTACTTGAACGATACTTCACAAAGGGCCTTTATGGCCCTTTTATCGTTTTTAATTCACTGTTTACTTTCATAATACTTTTCCTAGTTATTGCTATACTCAAAGTTCTATCGTCAAAAAGAGAAAATAAATGCGACTATTTATTAATCTGCTACTTCTTTGTATCAGTGTCCATAGTACTGCAAATCAAAACTTAATGGTTGTGACCGAGTTGTCACCGCCGAATCAAGTTTTGCTGAATAATCAGGTAACTGGTTATAGTACTGAGTTAGTAAATATGATTATTTTAGAGGCTAAGCTCAATGCCCCAATCAACATGTACCCTTGGGCACGTGCTTATAAAATGGCGGTTAATAATAGCAACACCTTAATTTACAGTATGGCACGCACTACGGAGCGCGAGACACTGTTTCATTGGATTGGGCCAGTAGCACAGTTTGAAATGGGCTTTGTAAAACTCTCTGAGCGCAGTGATATTAACTTTGATAATACAGAGCAAGCCAAGCAATATAAAATTGCCGTACAGCGCCATGACCTTGCATCGCAAGTATTAGTAAAACGTGGTTTCGAAGTATTGCTGACCACTGATATTCAAAAGTCATATCAGTTACTACTAGCAAGAAAAGTTGATCTGGTAGTAGACGATGCTAATTATCTAGCTTCAATGAGTGAGCAGCTAGCGATCAATGCTAACGCACTGACGTTCGTACATGCCATAGAAGGACTGGCAGTAGCTGGTTACTTAGCTGCAAATATTAATACTGATGAAGATATTATAAAGGCACTGCAGCAGGCTTTTTTAAAGGTTAAAAATACTGAAAAATACCGTCAATTAATAACGGCTAATTAATTAGCTATTTTACATAACGATGCCGATAAGCATCAAAGTTATCCACCGCTTTGAGTTTTTCTAACTGCTCATTGAAGCGCTCAACTATCTCGATAGGCATCTCTTTATTAAAAACTAAATAATTACCCTGTAATGTATTTACTGGCAGCTCAACAAGTTGGACGACTTCTTTACCACCGTGACCAAATTGCTGTAGTTGGTAATCTAAGGCAAACTCTGAGCCGAGTATTAAATCAATTTTGTTTTTAAAAAATAGGTTCATATACTCATAGTGATGAGCTACTTTTAATAAGTTTTTATCTTGTTGGAAACCAATACTCTCCACTAACCCCTCATAAATATTGCCTCTAACGACACCTAAGGTGTATGCACTAACTTGAGTAATATCAGTTGGATTAATGTGTTTGTTATCACGAAGGCGATAAAAAAATGTACGTGAAGAAACCAACGGGCCAACCCAGTAAAATAAATCTTCTCGCTCAGCACTGCGAGCGGTTGATACTAGCCCTGAGAGCTGATTTTTTTGCACTAAATCGTATGCCCTTGCCCAAGGCAACAGCTCAAATTTGCACTCCACTTGTGAAAGCTCACACAACGTACGCACAATATCTAAATTAATCCCTTGCAGCTGCCCTTTATTCGAAAAATTATAAGGGGGAAACTGTTCAGTAAAAATAGTAATTATTGGCTTTGCAGCGCAAGTAAAAGTGAATCCAAGGCTAAACACTAGGATAAGTAATCGGTAGATAATCTATCTCGTTACAGAATAATAATAATAGATAAAGAATAGGAGGGGGAGCAAGTTACGTCAATTTTCAGACACAAAAAAGCAAGCCTAAGCTTGCTTTTTTTATTCTACCTAAAAGGTAAAATTATACAGCAGTGATGTTCTCTGCTTGTGGACCTTTTTGACCTTGTGAAAGAGTGAACTCTACACGTTGGCCTTCAGCTAAAGTTTTGAAACCTTCGCTTTTGATTGCTGAGAAATGTGCGAAAACGTCTGGGCCATTTTCTTGCTCGATGAAACCAAAACCTTTAGACTCGTTGAACCACTTAACTGTACCTGATACGATGTTAGACATTGTAATATCCTGATATAAAAATAAAATAATTGCTCTAATGAGCGGTGTAGCAAAAAATGAGATGGTACTTTAAAAACTTCAGGACGGTACTACAAGTATTACTTATACAACATCGAAATGGAGATTTATAGCTTTCATGCTTTCTTTCTAGCTGCAGCAAACTATACAGGGTTAATAAGTTATGTCAACCCCTTTATTAATTAATATATAAATACTCAGTCATGAGCCAACCTGTAGTAAATTCAAAACTAAAAAACAGCACGCAGCGGTAACATGCGTTTTTATAATGGCTTGTAAATACGACCAATAAAAAAGCCCTTGCAGCTAACTGCAAGGGCTTTTCTTAATCGTTACTAATATTATGATTAACGCTTACGGCGACGACCAAATATTGCTAATGGAGTAAGTAATAACATCAAGAAGCCTAGACTACCGCTACTTGATTTCGATTTGGGCTTTTCAACCACAGGTTCTGCTTCGTTGCTTACGGCAACCGTTACTTGCTCGGTAACCGATACGGTGCCATCACTGACCGCAACTTCGAACACGACTTCTTCGTCGCTTGTGATTGCGCCTGGAGTAAAGCTAAGTACCGCAGTATCTGCATTAGATAGTGTTGCGGTTGTGCCACTTACTTGTGTCCATGCATAAGTGAGTTCATCTGCATTTCTATCCGTGGCTACAGCATTTAAAGTACTGGTTACTGATTCCTTAATACCTAACTCACCGGTAACTGTTACTATAGGAGCTGCGTTATCACATGCGACTGCATCGCCAGCAATTACTGCTGAGAAGATTGGCGTTGTTACATTGTTAAATGTAAGGTTATCAATCCACCATCCTAAATCACCAACAGCGCCATCTGATGAAAGGCGAAAGCGTAGTTTTGCTCTATTACCATTGAGTTCACTACCAAAATTAATTGTTTCGTAGTTACCGTATACGTTATCCTGATTGATGTTGTTACCTGTAAACGTATCACGCTCTTGGATAGCTTGGGAGTCATTCTCAATTAACGGACCATCGTAACCACGATTAAATGTACCACCCA
Source organism: Pseudoalteromonas sp. 1181_04 (assembly GCF_052850545.1). Taxonomy (NCBI): domain Bacteria; kingdom Pseudomonadati; phylum Pseudomonadota; class Gammaproteobacteria; order Alteromonadales; family Pseudoalteromonadaceae; genus Pseudoalteromonas; species Pseudoalteromonas sp. 1181_04. The sequence continues at coordinate 223,309 of NZ_VXCS01000005.1, read as the reverse complement.
TTTCAGTCACATCAACCCAGCTACCACCATTGACGCTAATTTCAACAACACCACCATCCCACTCGTTTTCAATACGATAAAAATGCCAGAATGACACCTCAAAGTCACCTGCAAAGCCAATATCAAATCCTTTAGTTTCTATCGCTACATCTGATTGGAAATCGTTGTTCTGCAAGAACATCGTTTGCTCACCAAGCTCAAAACCAAAGCTGTTGAAAAAGGCAACATTATCATCAGCTGCCATACTTTGTGTACCTTTAGCTAAATCACCACCGATCATTACATTTTCTTTTAGATCATATAATGATGCTCTCGCTACTTCCATGTTATCCATAGTTTGCGCGCCGACTGGCTGTTTTTCTTTAAAAGCCATGTTGACCGAATAAGTAACTTTTTCAGTGGCAGCTTCAACAATTTCATCGTCAGCAGATAACTCTGGGAATGATACTTCAATTTCTAAGTTTTCAGCTGTACCTGATTCATTTAAGGTAAACTTAAGGGGTGAACTCGTTGCAGTCGAAAATGGCATTGTGTCAGCAAATGTAACTAAACCATCATTTTCAAATGTCACATCATGATCACTGACCACAGTCAGTTGAGCTTGCGTACCAGTAAGCATTTTACTACCAGTATTTGTAATACTCACAGTTAATGTGGCCGTTTCACCTTTATCGACAATACCGTCATTTGAACAAAAGCCTAGCTCTGCACCATTGTAGTTTGCATCAATAGCCACATCTTTGAGGTTAAAGCTAGCCAGTTCCATCTTGTCAGATTCTACAACGCCCGTTAAATCTTCACTGAAACGATCTGGCGCTACAGCACCTAAACCCATGCCGCGTTTAGCAAATGCACCTAAAATCAGCTCATAATCTTTGGTATCAACAGCGTATGCCGCCGCTAATATCGCATCACGTGCTTCAGTATATAAAGGCGCAATTGGTGTTAGTTTATAGCCTGCAACAAGGTAGTTAGCCATGCGATTTTGTGCTTCTTCAAAACCATGTTCATTGATTAATGCTACATAACTTTCCCAAAGCATAGTCGCCCAAATTTCACCCGCAGCATGTGGAGAGGCTACACTTGTTGGTGAAATGCCTACATCTGCACCTGCATTTTCAGTAATGTGACGGAATGAAAGCGGATTAACTTCTTTATTTGTAGAGTATGGTACACGACGAATACCATAGTAGAAGTCTTCAACAAAGGTACCACTGCCGTATGCTTTTTGGAACTTGTCGTTACCTGTGATGTTGATGTCATCAGCTTTAGCAATAAACATCAGGGAGTGGAAATCACCCCAGCCTTCACCCATTGCACGGCCTTGGAAGTTAATTAGACCCGCAGAGTTACCAACTAAACGGTTACTAATATAGTGGCCCCATTCATGAGCAATAATACCGTTATCAAGTGTGCCATCTTTTAACTTGGCATTATTGAACATATTAACAGTAACTGTATTACCAGCACTTATAGAGTCATACATCAGATGACCATCAGCAAAGTTAAGACCCATATTAGGAATTAACACAGCATCATCTTCACCGCCCATAGCCGCAGGCTCATCAGTGTCTGGAACGTTGTTTACAACAATTGCGCCTATTGCTCCAACTTCTTGAGCATGTAAAACTTTTGCTGTGAAGTTGCACGAACCACGATCAATTAGGGCAATTTTTCCAGCTAACTCTGCGCCATTAGTTGCAGGCTCACAGCCATCGAAAACGCTATCTGAATCAGTGTCATTACCATCAACCAAACGTACAACTTCAGCTGTAACATCAGCAAATTGGAATTGCCCAAAGCCCGAGACTTTAGAAGACTCAAGAACTCCAATAGTTGCGTCAGAGGTTACAACCACACCAAAGTCTGTGCCTACTTTTGCGTCTTTACTATTATACAAATACATTTGCATACGTGGACTTGCACCATCAGCTGGTGTTGCCATATTAGCATTATCTAAACCGCTATTATCTTGCGCTTGAGCCTCAATAGGATCCCCTTCAATGCCACCGCGCTCATAGTTAGAGAGCTGAGCTACATTCGAAGTTTCATCAAAACCATGATCATAGAAGAAGTCGTGCAAAAAGTTATTCATGTAGAATAAGTTTACAATTGCCGCTTTGCGATTGTCGTAACTGTTTGCGACTTGATCAACTTGATAGGGGTAATCAAATGTAAAATCTGAGGTTGTTTCAGCAGTGAAGTCACCTTCAGTGAAACCTTGTGGTGCTATAACGTCGGCATATGCAAATACGTTATTACCAGATGTAGTTGTAGCATCATCAGTAAGCCATGGATCCATGGTGCTTAACTTACTGTAATAAGAAAGGCTCACTATCGGTGCATCAAGGATTTCGGTTTCATCTGTTTGATCAGGACCGTCAGCAGGAATAACATCACCATGTGGGCCTTCCCATGGGTAACCATCTGCATCAGCCCAGACACGGTAGTTAAAATCAGCAGCATGCGCTTTCAGGTCTTTTTTGAAATATACTTTGCTGTTTTTTGCACCAATAACATAGCTGAAGTAGTCACTTTCTAAACTGCTCTTATCTGCGACTTCAACTTCAACATAATAAGCTGATTCAAGTTGACCATTAACCTCAAAGAATACTTTTTTAGCGCGCGGCTGGCCAACTACAACTTTATCACCACTTTGATTAGTTACAGTGTATTTAACGTAATCGCCTTGTTCAGTTGATTTTGTAAGGGATACATTAATATCTGCTAGCTTTTTAATCGCTTGTTTAATGCTCTGCTCAGCACCAACAAAATCAGCTAATGGTGCTAATGAACGTTTAGTATTTGCACTTGTGTTAGCAAAATAGCCTGATCCTGCCACCAAGTTATGTTCCTTATCCATGATAAGGTTATATTCACGATTAAAAACTTCAACGCCATGAACTTGTTGTTTATATTTAGCCGTTACAGAACCACTTTTTTGTTTAGATAAATCTGCAAGAACTGCGTTTGACGTCCCTTTTTTACTAGTACTGAAACCGGTTAAAGCATTTAAATAAAAATCTGCAGCGTATGCATTTCTTTGTTCAGGTAAAACAACTGACATATTAGGTTTTGCTTGACCAACGGCTTGCCAAAGAAACGTTGCCTTGCCAAGCTGAGCATCAAAAATTGAATCATGCCCCGATACTGTTCTACGTTCAGCTAATGCACGTTGCTGGGTTATTTGTGGATTAAATTGAACTTGAGAGCTGACGCTTGGCGCATTAAAAAATCGAGTTTGCTCAGTAGCTTGTACTTGAGTCGATGCCAAAATAGCCGTAACCATCGAAGCAACGGCCGTTACTTTAAATTGATACATTAATAATCCCCTGTTGTTATAATTTTAATTTGGTTAACATTCATAACCAAGAACAATGTACACTAATGATGTTAACCAAAGAAAGCCAAATGTAAACAAAGGTAAATGGAGAAATTTAAAAAATGTCAAATAACTTTAAATTACAGCTAGTTATAATTACAATCGCACTAATAAGTGGATGTAAAAAAAATGAAACACTAACTGATAGTACCGAAAACAGCGTCAATACTAGCAATGAAAAAGCTCAAGAAGTAGCTTTAAATACTTCACAAAAACTAAAGAATGTAGAAACAACACTTTTAGTTAGCAATTCAATTAATAATAACGGGGAAAAGATTAGCTATAAAACGGATAAATTACTTAAAGGAACAACTGTCCATAATCACGCGACATCGGAGCAAGGAATTGTCACTGGAGCCGTGTTTATCACCTTGAAAAGCGACGATATTCCGCTAGCACTCAAAAGTACGTACAACACAAAAAAAATTACCAAGCACACCTATCAATTCCTAGTCGATAAAAATACCGACTTGAAATCAACAATAAGTGATTTAAAGCAATATACCGTTATTGATACTATTGAAATCGCAATTAATTATTCACCCATTGAGGAGCAGTTTTAATTACTCGACCACAAAGTCAAAATAGGTATTCGGGTAGGCTTGCGGCTGATAGGTAAAGTGCCACCACTCCATTGCGTAAGGCGAAAATCCAGCGGCCAACATGATATTTTTTAACTTATATCTGTTTGCTTGTTGGTCTTGAGTAATACGCGGATCACCGGTATTTGAGATGGTATCGAACATATCAAACAGTGAGCCCATATTTAGTGCTTTGCCTTGACTATCAGTCAAAGTTAAATCAATTGTTGAACCACGGCTGTGGCCTGATTTAGCTGCGATATAATCACCGAGTAACTGATCTTTTCCTAAATTAGGGTAATACGCTGCTTTGGTTTTTGTGTCAGTTGCGTCGTTAACCCAACGCACAAAGTGGTCAACGGCTCGTTGTGGTCGATAACAATCATAAATTTTAAAATTATAACCTGCTTGCTCCGCCTGAGAATGTGCTTTTACCAGCGCTGCAGCTGCCGTTTTATGCAATAAGCATTTAGGCGCGTTATAACCTTCGATTGGTTTACCAACAAAGTTTTGCCCACTAAAATAGCGAATATCAAATAATGCGGTCGGTATTAACGTTGCAACATCAACAAACTCACTACGATAGCTTTGAGCTGGGTCGGAATATGTAGCGTTAGCGTCATGGGCAATTGCTGCACTGCTTAAAGCATACACTCCAAGCAGTGACATTAGTTTAAAACTGATATTTAACAACATTGTAGTAGCTTATAACATTAAAAACAGGCTATTAATATTGCATAGTTAAAAGCCATTGCCAATAAATTATTCCTGCTCGACAAGTTCAGATTGGATAAACTGAGAATCATCAGATTGGATAAACTGAGAATCAATAATACACCGATTACGACCCGTTTTTTTCGCTTTGTATAAAGTCTGATCCGCTTGTTTGAGTATCTCTTCAACACTCAATTGCATCAGTGGCCAGCCAGAAATACCTATTGATATGTTGATACTTCCTACTGGTTCGATGATTGTTTCTGATACACGCATACGTAATCGTTCCGCAAGTTGATAAGCTGATTTGGCGTTAATATTTGGTAATATAACAATAAACTCTTCTCCCCCCGTACGTGCAACAAAATCATTTTCACGGGTTACATCAACAATAATTGTAGCCAACGATTGCAAAACAATATCACCAATATCATGGCCAAACTCATCATTAACACGCTTAAAAAAATCAATATCGATAGCAAGCACAGTGAAGGGTGTTTGCTGTAAAGTTAATTGATCTAACATGAGCTCCAGGCTACGTCTGTTATGTAAGCCCGTAAGTGGATCTGTTTGTGCTTCATGCTGTAATAGACCAATCTGGTTTTGTAATAAGCCGACTCCTTTTAGCATAGCTAAACGCAGTTCAGAGCTTTCATAATACCAAGACCGCACTTGCTTTAACTGTTGCGAAGTTGACGGGTTATCAAGTGTTTTAGCCGTTTCTGCAAGTTGCCTTAACGGCTTTGAAATTAACCGAGCTAGCACCCAAATAAATATAAAGGTTGCCAACCCTACTGGCAGGGTTCGATATAAAACATTCATCATTAAATCGTCTAATGGCGCAAATGTAGCGTCTAATGGTCGTTGTGTGACAATGCCCCAAGAGGCACTTTTTAATGGTGCATAACCTGCCAGCATGACAATGTTTTGACTATTAATTAACTGCCTAGTGCCGCTTTCACCTCTTAGCACCGCTTCGATCACTGGATTGCCAAAAACTTGTTCACCGATCCGAGCAACATCAGGGTGATAAAGTAAGCGCCTATTCTTATCAATAACATAGATATATGAGCCGTCTTTATGAAAATGTACTTGCAGTAAGTCGTGTAAAATCCCTTTTTGTTTTAGATATAATGTCCCTCCTATGTAGCCAAGGTATTCACCTTGAGAGTTAAATATCGGATGCGAAATAACTATCACGAGGTTCCCTACCGCAGAAATATAAGGCTCACTGATCATTGGCTTTTTATTCGCTAGTGCTTGTTTTGCACCATCACTTTCTAAAAGTTGACCTTTTAGCTTTAGACTCAATGGTGAATGGGCTAATACCACACCATTTTTGTCAACGACAACCGTTGAGTTAAAGCTATCAGTTTGCAACCTAAGTCGCTGCGCCTCTTGCGCAAGAGTGTTTGCATCATTAAATTGGATTGCAAGAATTTTTGCTGAATAAGCGAGTTGCTGCTGAGCAGCCAGTAGAAACCGGTCAGTGGCAGAGACAAGTTTAGCGGCATACGCATTATGGTTTTTTAAGGTTTGCGATTGTAGCTGCTGTTTTTGTACTTGGTAGCTGGAATAAAAGCCATTTAGAAAGGTGATCACAGTCACTGAAATAGCTAAAAATAAGATTAACTTTTTTAAATCAAGATTGATATTAACACGGTCTAGCAAAATACTTACTTCTCTATGCTGGCCTTGTATTTCCTTGGCAATTATACTAACGATAAATGATAGCAAATAGCTCCCATACGATCCAGCTAAAAGCTCGTAAAGTACTTATTTCTGTTGTTCCCAACGGCTAATAATTTATCTCTATGCAATTTTTAGACCGCGCTCAGCTTGGCTCTCGCGACATAAAAATTTTAAATTCAAATACTTGTAATATTATTTGAATTTTCACTACATGCCAGTTGAACTTATGCAACAATTTGTTGCTGAGCTTGCGCTAAGCGATTGCTGTTTCCCCATAGAAAAATCAATTTATCTGTTTGCGCTTTTAACAAAATAAGCGAAGAAAATTTACCTTGCGCAAAATGAATAAATTATTACAATTAAAAGACAAATAACAAATAAAAGAACGTTATGGTTAAACATCACTGCCAGAATATATTATCACAATTACCCAGTCATCGTTTGCTCGCCTTAGATGTACTGCGAGGGTTCACTATCACTGCGATGATTCTAGTCAATAACCCAGGGAATTGGTTATATACCCACTGATTTAATTTTCCCATTTTTTATTTTTAGTGTTGGGATGTCGATCACACTATCGGTTAATGCAATCCAGGCAAAAGGAATTATCAGGAATATTATGCGGATACTATATAAGCACTGAAAAAAACCTTGGCAAACAAGTCAGAATATTTACCCTAGTGGCTATTACAAGCATTGTTTGCGGGTGCTTACTTTCACTTTTAATACCAATAAACAAAGCACTATGGACACCAAGCTATGTAATAATCAGCTCAGGACTAGCGATGTTATGCTATGCACTGTGTAGCTATATTCTCGATATTCGTAAAGTTCGCTTGTGGAGTGCGCCGTTTTTAGTGTTTGGCGCTAACGCTATTTTGTTCTTTATGTTTGCTGGCATCGTAGCGCGTATTTTAATTATGATCCCAGTGGCTGATACAAGTTTAAAAAGTGCTATATTTAATCAAGTATTACAACCGCTATTTGGTAATTATTTAGGCTCTTTTAGCTATTCGTTGCTATTTTTACTCGCCTCTTATCTAGTGATGTATGCGTGCTATAAACGCGGGATTTTTTGCAAAGTATAATGTCTAAGCCTCATCAAGAGGCTGCTTGACTCACTTTATCTAATAAATACAGCACAGATTGGTAGTTAATACCGCTGTGCTGAGTTAAGCCAATTTCACAACTGCGGCTATTAGAAATACCGCTACTGCAATTTTGAGGCACTTGGTTACGCAGCGTTTTTAATGCATTAGCATTTAGCTCTGGCAAGTTAAAGCCCTTATCGCCGGCAAAGCCACAACATTCAATATCAGCCGGAATAATCACTTCGTCACTGCATGCTTTAGCTACGGCAACAAGTTGTTGTTCACTGCCACGGCGTTTGCTACTACAGGTAACATGTAACATAACCGGCTCTGGTTGGGCTGTGATGGTCAGCTTAGGCAATAAATATTGATAAGCAAACTCAGCGCTTTCGAGTACTGTTAAACCGCGCTGTTGCGCTGCATCATTGCTTGTTAATGCACATGGACTGGCGTCAAAAATAATCGGGTAACGACCATTTTCAGACACCTGCTGCGCGATATCGAGTAACTGCTCAGCTTTACTTTTTGCCTGTTCAGGTAAGCCTTTACTGGCAAAGGGCATGCCACAACATAGCTCATTAATTTGCATCGGCAGTAACAGTTCAATTCCCGCTTTAGTCGCGAGGCTATGCATAACTTGCATAATTGAGCGGCGGTCATCCACTTGCTCATCGGCTGCAAACACCCTGCTGGCACAACTGGGAAGATAAACCACTTTATCAGGCTGTTGTGCATGTACTATGCTGTGATTAATTGGCTGCTCCCCCCTTGGCCACGCTGAATAATAAAGTGGGGTGCCAATCAGCTTATTAGTCGGTTTGGTTAAAGTACGCAGTGCCTGTGCACCAATGATGTTTCGCACCATCGCCATACTGGTTAAACCAAAGCGTGCTGTATTTGCTAATACCGCAAAATGTTTGACCGCAAAACTGGCTATGCGCGGCGCCACTTTTGCATTGAGTTGCTTTTTTGCCCTCAGGGATTTTATAAATTCACCGGTGTTAATACCAACGGGGCATTTCATGCCACACAGCCCGGTTGCTGCACAGCTATCAATACCTAAATATTGAAAATCTTTTTCGATACTGCTGAGCTGACGATTAATGTGCTGTTTTTCGCTAATATCACCGGTGTTACTAAGTTGATTAACTAATTCAGTGCGACGTCGCCACAGCGTAATACGTTGGCGCGGCGTTAAGGTGAGTCCTTTTGATGGGCATACGGTTTCGCAAAAACCACACTCAATACATTTGTCGATTATATCGTCGCTGCTAGGCATGGTTTTTAAATGTTGAATATGGCAGTTTTCATCGGTATTGATGATCACTCCTGGGTTTAAAATGTGGTCTTTATCAAACAATTGTTTAATACGTTGCATCACAGCAAAGCCATCAGTGCCCCATTCAGTTGCCACAAACGGCGCCATATTTCGCCCAGTACCATGCTCAGCTTTTAATGAGCCATTAAGTTCAACCGCCACCAGTTGCGACACGTCCCGCATAAATTGCTCATAACGCGCTACTTGCGCTGGTGTATCGAATGCTTGGGTAAATACAAAATGCAAATTACCCGCTAAGGCATGGCCAAAAATAATCGCTTCATCGTAACTGTATTTATCAAATAATTGATGCAGAGCTTTAACACCCTGAGCTAATACATCCAGCTCAAAAGCCACGTCTTCAATGATCACAGTGGTGCCATTTTCGCGCACTGCACCGACTGCCGGGAACGTACCTTTACGAATATTCCATAATGATGCATTGCGCTTAGCATCTGTTGAAAACGCCATAATCGCTAATTGATGGGCGCTAAAATGTGCGACAAGCTGATCCACTTGTTGTTGTAAATTAACTAATTGTGTTGCGTCTTCTGCACGTACTTCGATTAATAATGCTGCACTATCTGCTGGGTAGTTATGAACATCTTTAGGCATGATGTCATGATGCGCGACGCACAGGAGCGAGCGCTTATCCAATAACTCAACCGCCGCTACATCAAGCGTTGCTAGCTGCTTTACTAATTCACAGACTTGGCTTATGTCATCAAAAATAATAAACGCTGAGCTTTTATGAGCATGATCAATCACCGTGTGGTAAGTAATATCAGCAATAAACCCCAGCGTACCTTCAGAGCCAATCATTAAATGCTTAATGATCTCAATCGGATCAGTGTAATCAATTAGCGCGTTTAAACCATAACCCGTGGTATTTTTTAAGCGGTATTTATGAGCGATACGCTGTGCCAACTCAGGATTATTTGTAACCTGCTGGGCAAGCGCAGTGATATCGTTAATAAACGGTTGATGGCTATGTAAAAATTTAGAACGGCTTTGCTCACTGCGTGTATCAAGCACTGTACCGTCAGCGAAGATTAAGGTCATGTCCTTTACTGTATGGTAACTATTTTGTGCCACGCCACAGCACATACCTGATGAATTGTTGGCTGCCATGCCAGCGATTTTACAACTATTGATTGAAGCGGGATCAGGGCCAATTTTACGGCCAAAAGGCGCAAGTACGGCATTGGCACGAGCACCAATAATAGCTGGCTCTAACCGAATGGCAGCGCCGTTATCTTCAATTTGATAACCAGACCAGCAATCACTAAGCAGCACTAATACAGAATCTGTAATTGCTTGGCCTGATAGGCTAGTACCGGCGGCACGAAAAGTAATGGCAACTTTATATGTTGCAGCGGCACTGATGACCTGTTGCGCTTGTTGCTGATCAGCAACCAGTACTATTAATTGCGGCACTAAACGATAAAAGCTGGCATCAGTGCCAAAAGCATAGCGCCTAGGGTAATCTTCAATAAACGCCGAGGCAGGCAGCTTATCACTGAGTTGTTGTTGAAATAGTGTCAGTGCTGTTGCCATTATTTGCCCCTTTGCGTTCTGTTAATTTACTCGCTTGGCGACCCACCAAGCATTATGGAATATATTATTACTTGAAATAAGAGCGAATTACCATTAATAAAAGCTCGTCTAATATTATTTTTTTTCATCTAAATAACTATTAACTCTTAATATTTATGTAATGATCAGGCAAGCATGTGATTCGTCGGTGGTTTTTGCAGTTCTGCAAAAAAAACGTTAATGTGACAAAAATATGTTGTATTTTAATCCAAAATGGCATTACCATCAGGAATAAAATATTCATAAATAAAATAAGCAATTCAGCTTTGGAGCCTACTGTGTTAAATAAGTTTGCCATATCATCAATTCTCTTTGGACTAGGGTGTTTATTACCAATGAAATCGACCTTTGCAGCGACCAATTTAACCCTTGAGCAACAGCTTGGCCAAAAGCTGATGCTCGATTTTCGTTATTATTGTGAGCAAGACAGCGAGAACACACCTGAGCAAAAATGCCGTAATGCAGTCACTGAATTACCTGCAGATTTAGCCAAGGTGATCACTAAACATAATATTGGTGGGGTGATCTTATTTGCTGAAAATATCGATAATATTGCGCAAATTGTTAAATTAAATAATGCTATGCAACAAGCTGCGGCAAAGTCGAGCTTAGGCGCACCATTATTTATTTCAATTGACCAAGAAGGCGGACGTGTTGCACGTATTCCTCGTGATATTGCCACTTCATTTACTGGTAATATGTCGATTGGCGCAAGTTATGCGGTTCACGGCACCAAGTTTGCTACACAATCTGCACAAGTGATTGCTGATGAATTAAAAGCCATTGGTGTGAATGTTAACTATGCACCAACTGTTGATGTAAACATGAACCCTGATAACCCGGTTATTAATGTGCGCTCATACGGTGAAGATCCAACACTTGTGAGTATTTTAGGTGGCGCACAAGTTGCTGGCTTTGAAGGTAATGGCGTAATTACCTCACTGAAACACTTTCCAGGCCATGGTGATACAAACGTTGATAGCCACACTGGCTTGCCAAAAGTAATGCACGATAAAGAAACTATCTGGGAAAAAGATTTACCTCCGTTTCAAACTATTATTAAAAAGCAAAACCCTGGCATGATCATGACTGCGCATATTCAGTACCCAGCACTGGATAGCAGCACATTTGTTAGTAAAGATGGCAAAACCATGATCAAACCTGCGACGATGTCGCATAAAATCATCAGCGAATTATTACGCGATGAAATGGGCTATCAAGGTGTAGTGATCACCGATGCGCTAGATATGGCTGGTATTAGCCACTTTTTCGAACCAATTGAAGCCGTTGTAAATACCTTTGCTGCCGGGGTTGATATTGCTTTGATGCCAATTGAAATTCGTAGTCCAAAAGATTTAGTCGTATTAGATAAACTGATCAGCCGCTTAGTGAGCGAAGTTGAAAAAGGTAATTTACAAGCCGACGAAGTCGCTATCTCTGCTCAACGCATCATCAATTTAAAAAGTAAATTTAAACTGACCACAGAGCTTGACGAATCGTTAGCAATGCAAAAAGCACAACTTATTCTCGGTGATGATAATCATCGCAAAGTCGAAGCAGAGCTGGCTCTTGCCGCCATTACCCAAGTTAAAAATGACCAGCACACTTTACCGATTAAACTGACGACAAATAGTAAAGTACATATCATCATGCCTGATACCCGCAAGTGTTTGGCGCTACAACAGGCAATTACAGAAAATACTCAACAACCACTTGCATTTAGCTGCACCAGTTTACAAGGCTTTGAGCCCACAGCGACGTTAAAAGCAATCAATGAAGCGGATATCATCATTGCAGGCAATGCATCACCAAACCAAAGCGCGGTAGAAATTGGCGGCATGGATGACCTTGCTGATAACCCTGCATTTGCAATTGCAAAATCGGCGCAAGGTCCGGCACTTGAAAAACTGCTTCAGCAAGCGCAACAAGCTGATAAGAAAACCGTTTTTGTTAGTTTACGAGCACCATACGATATTGCCACATTTGGCCAATATGCGGATGCAATTTTAGCAACTTATGCGTATAACATAGATGTAGATAATGATGTTAAAGTAGCAGGGCCAGCTTTTACTGCTCTTGCAAAAGTACTAGTTGGTAAAAAGCCAGCGCAAGGTACTTTGCCTGTTACCGTCAGTGGCATTAACAACAACTAAAAGTTTACGAGGATACTATGCAACATAACGCATCACTTACTACGCCTTACGCTATTCGTAATATGATCAGGAATGAAGATTATACCGGTAGTACATCGGGCTTTGTTCCCGGCTTTGTACAGGCTAATTTAGTGATTTTGCCCCAGCGCTATGCGTTTGATTTTTTACAATTTTGCCAAGCAAACAAAAAAGCGTGCCCAATTGTAGCAAGTAGCCGCACGCCTGGAGCTACCAGCATTCCAAATGTTGCGCATGATTTAGATATTAGGACTGACATACCTCGCTATCGTATTTTTAAAAATGGCCAATTGATTGAAGAAGTAACGAATATCAAAGAGCAATGGCGCGACGACTTGGTCACTTTTTTAATTGGTTGCTCGTTTTCATTTGAAGAGTCGTTAAAGTTGGCGGGCCTAGAAATACGTAATATTACGGAAAATAAAAATGTACCTATGTACATGACTAATATTCCTTGCGAAAGCGCCGGTATATTTCATGCTAACATGGTCGTTAGTATGCGACCGATGAAGCCGGCAGATGCGATTCGGGCAATCCAAATATGTAGCCGCTTTCCAGATGTGCATGGAGCGCCAGTTCACTTTGGGGATCCAGCTGCAATAGGTATTAAAGATATTAATCGCCCTAACTTTGGTGAATCTGTCACCATTAAAGACGGTGAAGTACCGGTATTTTGGGCCTGTGGTGTCACGCCGCAAGTAGCCATAGCTAATGCTGCGCCTGATTTTTGCATTACACATAGCCCAGGTCATATGCTGATCACCGACATTCAAAACGCCCATATCTCGGCTTTTTAAACGGGAATAATGATGAAGCTCAATTGTGATTTAGGGGAAAGCTTTGGTGCATGGCAAATGGGCCTTGATGAAGAGGTAATGCCGCATATTGATATGGCTAATATTGCTTGTGGTTTTCATGGCGGTGATAGTGATGTTCTAGCACGCACCCTGATGCTTGCTAAACAACATGATGTCATTATAGGCGCGCACCCCAGCTATCCTGATAAACAGGGCTTTGGGCGTCGCTCCATGGCATTAACACCACAAGAGCTAAGCAATTGCCTGCATTATCAAATAGCCGCAATTGAAGGTATGGCAAGAGTACAAGGCCTCACTTTAGAGTATGTGAAGCCACATGGCGCGTTATATAACGATATGATGGCCGATAAAACAATTTTGACCACGGTGATGCAAGCTGTTGCCAGTTACCCGAGCCCTTTAAAACTAATGCTTCTCGCCACTGCGAAAGCAGAGCAACATCAACAACTTGCTCAACAATATCACCTTGAATTAATTTTAGAAGCATTTGCTGATCGCCAATATACCGATGACGGTCAATTAGTATCACGGAAAATTGCTGGTAGTGTGCATGATAAACCTGCGCTAATAGCGCAAGTTAAACAGTTACTCGCCACCGGCTGCGTAACCACACAATCGGGCAACCAACTGCCTTTACACGCCGACAGTTTATGTGTGCATGGCGATAACGCAGCAGGCATTGCCCTAATTCAAGAGATCAAAGCGTTATGCCACACTCGTTAAGTGATGAACAATTAAGTCAAGCAATCGAAACCATGATGGTAGAACAAAACCTACGTGGTATGCAAAATCTCTATGCCTATCAACAGACAGGGACTTATCTGCGCGCTGCAAAGTCGTTATTTGATGCCAAAAGTACGGTACTCATTGGTACCGGTTTTGCCGTCAAGCAAACCTTTGAAACCGATGGCCCTGTTGGCGCCATTGCTTTATACAATGCTTTAATTACGCTAGGTAAAAATCCTATTTTAGTCTGTGGAAACCCCCTTTACAGTGCACTGAAAAATGAATTTAACTGTTTTGAATTGCCACTGAATAATTTTACTGATGCAATGGCTTTTAGCAAAGCTGCGCTGGCTGAGTTAAAACCAGATTGCGTATTGTCTATCGAGCGCCCCGGGCTGTGTCACGGCAATAAATATTACAATATGCGTGGTATTGATATTTCGGCTGATTGTGGTTGTTTTGATTTTTTTGTCAGCCAAGCCTCCTGCCCAACGGTAGCTATTGGTGATGGCGGTAACGAAATAGGGATGGGCAATTTATCACAATATATGACTGAGCTGAGCATTATGCCGTGCCTTACTTGCTGCGATGAACTGCTGTTAGCGGATGTATCAAACTGGGCAGCTTACGGCATTATTGCGTTTTTAAGCCGCTGGCATAGCCAAGACTTACTCGCAGAAGTCGATACTTTAGCAATCCTGCAATATTTGAGTGAACGTGGCAGTGTAGATGGCGTTACTCACAAAAACGAATTAACCGAAGATGGCTTACATGCTATGCATGGCCAACAACTCATCGCAAGACTACGTCAGCTTAGCGATGTTGCCAATCAGAATGAGGATTTATAATGAGTACGGTGTATTTAAACGGCGACTATATGAACGCAGAGCACGCAAAAATATCGCCAATGGACAGAGGCTTTTTATTTGGCGATGGTATTTACGAAGTGATCCCTGCCTATAATGGCAACATGCTTGGCTTTGCAGCGCATATTGAACGCATGAAAAATGGTTTAAATGAACTGGAAATTGTACTCGATTATACAGCTGATACATGGCGTGAAATCTGCCAGCAGCTGTGTGAGAAAAATCACGGTGAAAACCTTGGTATTTATTTGCACGTTAGCCGTGGCGCTGATACTAAGCGTGCTCATGCCTACCCGAGTGGTATTACGCCAACGGTATTTGCCTACGCCTTTGAAATTCCAGCACAACCCGTTAGTGATATCGACAACGCCACGACTTATACTGTATCCGTTGAGCAAGATAAGCGCTGGCAGCGTTGCCACATCAAGTCAACCGCATTACTCGGCAACGTGATTCATTACCAGCATGGTGCGGCGGCTGGCAATAAAGAAACCATTTTATACAATCGCTTAGATGAGCTTACCGAAGCAAGCTCAAGTAATGTGTTTATTGTTAAAGATGGCGTGATCAGCACCCCCCCATTGGATAACCAAATTTTACCGGGTATCACTCGCTGGTTAATTTTAACGATATTACACAGCCACAGTGACTTTAAAGTTCAAGAACGTATTATTACTAAGCAGGAACTATTTGCAGCCGATGAAGTATGGATCACCAGTGCCACAAAAGAAGTTGGCCCAGTGGTAAAACTCAACGGTCAACTGGTCGCTGATGGCAAACCAGGGAAAATATGGCAACAAGTACAGAGCTTATTTACTGAACATAAGTTTGATTATTAATAGCGCTAAGTGGTAATTATAAAAGCCGGGTTTGTTAAGTAAACACGGCTTTTAAAATCCAATTAAATTTTCGCTTACTTAGACTGATACGGCCAAACTTCTAGTACTCCATCACTGCTTTCGCTGACAATTGTTTTATTTTCTTTATCATACGCTACAGCTAAAACTGAGCCACGAATGCGCAGTTGTGTCGCTTTATACTCAGCCAATAATGTACCATCTTTTACACGCCATAATTGTATCGTGCTTTTCGGTGAGCCGGTAAAAAACCTTTTATCATCATTTACAAACCGCGAGTGGTTAAACTCTATAAAATTAGTAAATATATTTAGCTCAGCTTTTTTAATACCGGTGTTTAAATCAAGAAGTATACGATCATCAACAGAATCTATCGCAAAACCTAAACTTGCATTTTCGTTTATACTGACATGATTAACACGAGTCGCTAATTTGAACTCTTTTAAAATAGTGCCATCTTTCGTTGACCATAAATAACTAAACTTATCGCTTGAACCGCTTAATGCTGTTTGTCCATCTGCAGATAGTGCTACAGAATTAATATCAAGGCGATGAACTTGAAATAGCGTATTTTGCTTCGTTAGAGAGTTGATCACATCAGCTTCACAGCTACGATAGCCTACCACTATTAACTGACCGTTTGCTGATATTGCAATATCACGAGCAATGTTTTTCCCTGTTGACCAACTACCCAGTAGTTGACCATTTGCAACTGAAAATAATATTAATGCTAAAATAAATATGTTAGTAAATCTCTTAACCAAAGCTCAGCTTAAATAGTCATAGCCTTTACTTTATTTATGAAGTTATTAGCGTATTATCAAAGTCTTACTAATGACACTAAACAAAACAGCAAAATGTTATGGATTTTTCTCTTTATACTAAACTGAGCCCACAACTTAGTCATAATAGTTATTGTTGTGAGTTTGACAGTAGCAGTTTTATTGACAGTGACTTTTTAAATTATCAGATTGTGTTACCGCAACAACTACAAAAGGCTGTTGTTAAACGAAGAGCTGAATACCTCGCCGGCCGTTTTTACGCAAAACAGGTGTTAACCGCCCTCAATATCCCCTGTTTTGATATTATCTCAGGCCCCGATCGCGCGCCCATATGGCCTAAAAACATTATTGGTAGCATTACCCACACGCAAGGGATCGCAATGGCTATAGCATGTCAGCACACTGATATCGCTGGAATTGGTATTGATATAGAGCAACTAATGAGTGCCAAACAAGAGCTAGAGCTACAAAAGCAAATTTTGCATCCTGATGAATATCCACTGTTTAGGCGATTGGCTGGGCAGCTTTCACATCCATTAACCGTCATTTTTTCAGCAAAAGAAAGTATTTTTAAAGCACTATATCCAAGCGTAAAGCAATTTTTTGGTTTTGAAGCTGCACAGCTAATTGCTTTTAATCAGCAACAATTGCAGTTTAAAATTACTAAAACGCTCGCAGAGCAAGTGCCTCAAGACACTTACGTAACCGTTTTCTATCAATGTAATAAAAGTGTAGTACTCACCGAGTGTGAATTTACTATCGCAGCTCAACCACTCAAAAATACTAATGTCGGCAAGTAGCCACTAATAATCAATCAGGTATTCATCGCATGATGGTGTACCTTTGGGTTTTGTTATTCTATAACGGTTAGGTGCGATAATTAATAACAAGGAATTAAAATGAAATTGATTGCCCCCGCAGCCCTCCTAACCTCGCTGTGTTTTTCAGTATTAGCCAATGATAACCTGCAAACTTTTCAACTAGAAAATGTATTCGACCTTGAATATGCCAATCAAATTGAAATGACTAACGACGGTAAAACCGTCTACTTTGTTCGAAATCGGATGGACATTAAATCAGATAGTAAAGTTAGTAATATTTGGTCTGTCGACAGTAGTTCAAAGCAATTACAACCGCTTACATCGGGTGTACATATGGATTACTCCCCTGTCTTGTCGCCAGACCAATCACGTTTAGCGTTTATTTCAACTCGTGATGGCAGTAGCCAAATTTATGTAAAATGGCTAAAAACAGGCGCTGTTGCAAAAATTAGTAATCTTACTCAAAGCCCTGCAAGTTTGCAGTGGTCACCTAATGGTCGGCAATTACTGTTTAGCCAATTTGTACCGAGTAAAGTTAGTTCTCCTATTAACTTACCAGGCAAGCCTGAAGGTGCCAGCTGGGCAGAGCCTGCTAAATTTATTGATGACGTATATTATCGTGCCGATGGCGGCGGTTATACCAAGCCTGGTTTTCGTCATTTGTTTACTATTGAAGCCAATGGCGGTAATGCCCGTCAGTTAACCTCTGGCGACTTTGATCATGGCGGGCCAGTTAGCTTTTCTGAAGATGGTAACAGCCTTTATTTTTCGGCTAATCGCCATGCTGACTTTAAACTCAAACCAACAAATTCTGAAATATATCAGCTGACATTAAATGATCTACAAATAACAGCGCTTACCGACCGAGAAGGTCCTGATCAGCAACCGCAAATATCACCAGATGGGCGTTATCTTGCCTATACCGGTTATGATGATAAACGTACCAATTATGAAAATACCCAGCTATACATTCGCGATTTAAAATCGGGTGAGACCACAAGTTTAACCGCTGATTTTGACCGCAGTGTCGAGCAAATTAAATGGGCTGATAATTCTAGAGGGCTTTATTTTAGTTACGCCAGTGAAGGCCAAACCGCACTCGCTTATCAACCACGTAGCGGCAAACGAAAAGTGATCACACAAAAAATAGGGAGTGTTTCATTCGGTCGCCCTTATTCTGGTGGTGACTTTGATATAAGCGACGATGGTGATGTGGCAATCACGCTTGCTGATACCCAACGTCCTGCTGATATAGCAATAGTTAAAAATGGTAAAACACAACGTTTAACAAAATTAAATGACGACGCGCTTGGTAATAAACAGCTGGCAAAAGTAGAAGAAATTTGGCTGAAATCAAGTTATGACGACTTACCAATTCAAGGTTGGGTCGCCTACCCTCCTGGGTTTGATAGTAGTAAAAAATATCCCCTTATTTTAGAAATACACGGCGGCCCTGTCGCTAACTACGGTCCACACTTTAGCGCTGAAATACAATTATTTGCCGCTAAAGGTAATGTGGTTTTATATATGAACCCGCGTGGTAGTGATTCATACGGGAAGGAGTTCGCGCAAACTATTCATCACAATTATCCTAGTAACGATTTTGATGACTTAATGACTGGCGTTGATGCGCTTATTGGCAAAGGTTTTATTGATCAGTCAAAACTGTTTGTAACCGGTGGCTCAGGTGGCGGTGTACTTACGGCGTGGATTGTTGGCCATACAGACAGATTTGCCGCCGCTGTTGTTGCCAAGCCGGTGATCAATTGGATCAGCTTTGTACTAACTGCCGACTTCTACCCATTCTTTGCCGATTACTGGTTCCCAGGTAAGCCATGGGATCATATTGAGCATTATATGAAACGCTCGCCAATTAGCTATGTTGGTAATGTTAAAACACCAACCATGCTACTCACTGGTGAAGCGGATTACCGCACTCCTATTTCTGAGACCGAGCAATTCTATCAAGCATTAAAGCTACAAGGAGTTGATACAGCAATGGTACGTATTCCTGATGCATCACATGGCATAACAAAACGGCCGTCAAACTTGATGGCTAAAGTCGCTTATATTCAATGGTGGTTTGATAAACATAGTAAATAGAAATTAGTTAGCGGCGAGAGTAAAGTTAACAAGTTGCAAGTGTGAAGCTAGAAACCGTAGCTTGGTCCTTAGCAACTTTTACTCTCGCTAATTTGTCACTAGTCAAATCCCCTGTAAACCCCCTTTACAAAAAGTGAGTGCTCATTCACATATTCTAAAGTTTACACAAATATCGGACTTTGTAAAAAATCGAGTTAGTAAAATTTCGGTTTATGACATTTTTTGGTCATTGAGTTAGTAAAAAATCGGTTTGAGTCACTGTTTATGGCGTTTAAGTTGGTAAAAAAGTGGTTTGTAGTCGGTTAGAGTTGGTAAAAAATCGGTTTATATTTTCTGATTAATGGCTAATAACGGCCATTTTTATCAAAATCCCCCCTTTCCAAAGAGCTAAAAGCTGATTAAATCGCTAAATTGATAAGAAATACCGCAAAAAAATTTACTTGATAAAAATCTGATCCAAAAATTGAAAGTAAATCTGATGCTAGTTAAATACTGATCCAAGCCTTAGTTAAAATCTGATCTGAGCGGTAAAGTTAGCAGGTGTAAAGCTGTATATCCTGTGTAATTGCTAGCATCAAAAAAAGGGCCTTGCGGCCCTTTGTAACATTGTTGAGTTGGACTGTTATGTTAGAACTGGTTCATAGTGTTTGCTTCACCGCCAGCTTTAAGCGCATTTTCACCTGAGAAGTACTCTTTATGGGTATCTCCCATGTTAGAACCTGCTAAGTCTTGATGCTTAACGGATGCTTGTTCGCGGCGAATTTCTTGACGCTGCACATCACGTACATAAGCCAGCATACCTAAGTCACCAAAGTAGCCTTCTGACAGAATATCAGTGCTCAATGCAGCCGTGTGATAGGTCGGTAGCGTAATTAAGTGGTGGAAAATACCAGCTTCGCGCGCGCCATCGCGTTGGAAGTTTTGTACTAACTCATCTGCTGCGACTGCAAGTTCAGTTGCATCCATCTCTGGTGCCATTAGTGCCTTATTATCATCAATACTTGGATAAGCAGATAGATCTTTACCTTCGTCTAACCACTGTTGATAAACTTGCTCGCGGAATTTCAATGTCCAGTTGAAAGAAGGTGAATTGTTATAAACCAGTTTAGCGTCAGGAACTTGCTCTTTAACCCGATTAACCAGTTCAGCAATTTGTTTTACATGTGGTTTTTCAGTTTCAATCCACAATAAATCAGCACCCGATTGCAAGCTGGTAATACAATCTAGTACAACACGGTCTTTTTCTGTGCCTTCGCGGAATTGGTATAAACCATTATCAAGGCGAGTCGGCTTACATAATTGGCCGTTCATCTTCATTGCCGTATCACCTTCATTTAAATCTTCAACACCGTTAATTGGCGTGGTTTCTAAAAACGCATTGTACTGACTAGCAAGGTCGCCAGGTGTTTGTGATACCGGCACTTTTTGGGTCAAGCTAGCACCAAGTGAGTCAGTACGTGCGACAATAATACCGTTATCAATACCCAGTTCTAAAAAGGCATAACGCACGGCGTTAATTTTTGCTAAAAAGTCTTCGTGTGGCACAGTTACTTTACCTGCTTGGTGACCACATTGTTTCGCGTCTGAAACTTGGTTTTCGATTTGGATAGCACATGCCCCCGCTTCAATCATTTTTTTAGCGAGTAAGTAGGTTGCTTCTTCATTACCAAAACCAGCATCAATATCTGCGATGATCGGTACCACATGACTTTCAAAGTTATCTATTTTATCAAGTACCGCTTGTACATCACCACCAGTTGCTTTGGCGTTATCTAAGTCTTTAAATAAATGGTCAAGTTCACGAGCATCGGCTTGTTTTAGGAAAGTATAAATTTCTTCAATCAACGCCGGTACTGAGGTTTTTTCGTGCATACTTTGATCCGGTAGTGGGCCGAACTCAGAGCGCAACGCAGCAACCATCCAACCGCTTAGGTATACGTAGCTACGCTTAGTGGTTTTTTGGTGACGTTTAATCGCCATCATCATTTGTTGGGCAGTAAAACCATGCCAGCAACCAAGCGATTGTGTGTATTGGCTGGTATCAGCATCATATGCAGCCATATCTTCACGCATTATGTCAGCTGTAAACTGAGCGATGTCTAATCCCGTACGAAAACGATTTTGCAAACGCATACGACTTGCGTATTCAGGATTAATTGCTTGCCATGTTTTACCTTGTGCTTGACAAAGTGTAGCTAAAGTATCGGTTTCACGTTGATAAGTAGTCATAATAAAAAATCCTCTGAACGGGTTAAAACTAAATTTTATTTATATGGTTGTGTGAGAGGCTAAGAGTTAATGCTCTGTAGCGCTTAAATCAACATTAGGCCGATTTATTGGATTTAGTAAATTTATAGTTGTTATGCTGGCTATATATTTAGTGAATGGCTAAAAGAACACCTATTGCGTATTTTTAGGTTATGGTTAACAAAAGATTGCTCACATGCAGTCAATTGCACCGCGACCGTTTAAAAGGATATCGATTATGACACTCTCTCACAGCCAATTTGGATTAACCGTAGATAACCAATTAGCCGATTTTGTTAACCAGCAACTGCTACCCGGTACAGGTATTAGCGAACAACACTTTTGGCAAGGATTTGCTGAAATTATTGATGATCTTAGTCCGCTTAACCGTGCATTATTAGTCAAGCGTGAAGACCTACAACACCAAATTGATAGCTATCACCTAGCAAATAAACACTGGGATGCAGCGCAATACCAACAGTTTTTAACTGACATTGGTTATTTAGTCCCTGAGCCAGATAATTTTTGCATTGAGACAGAAAATGTTGAGCCTGAAATAGCCCGCACAGCTGGCCCTCAGCTGGTTGTGCCAGTAAGTAATGCACGCTTTGCACTTAATGCCGCTAACGCACGCTGGGGGTCGTTATACGATGCCTTATACGGCACTGATGTACTTAGCGAAGAAGATGGCGCTGAAAAAGGCAGCAACTATAATCCTGTTCGCGGTTTTAAAGTAATGGCCTACGCAAGGCAGTTTTTAGATAAAGCGTTACCACTTGAAAATGGCTCACATATTGAAAGTACTAATTATTCGGTAGTTAATGGGCAGCTCATCATCACCTTACGTGATAGCTCACAAACAGGCTTAAAACAACCAGCGCAACTTGTTGGTTTTCAAGGTGAAGCACAAAACCCCAGGGCAATTTTATTACTCAGTCATGGCCTCCATATAGAGCTACAAATAGATCATAATCATAGCATTGGTGCCGCCGACAAAGCGGGCTTAAAAGACGTCCTCCTCGAAGCTGCACTTACCACCATTATGGATTGTGAAGACTCCGTTGCCGCCGTTGACGGCGAAGATAAAGTGCAAGTTTATCAAAATTGGTTAGGCTTAATGAAAGGCACTCTCGCTGAGTCATTCACAAAAGATGGCAAAACGATTGAGCGTACACTCGCTAAAGACCGCAGTTATTCAGGTATTGATGGCAAACCGCTAAGTCTAAAAGGGCGTAGTATGATGTTTGTGCGTAATGTTGGCCATTTAATGACAAACCCTGCGATTCAAGATAGCCAAGGCCGCGACGTATTTGAAGGTATCATGGATGCAATGATCACGGTCACTGCCGCACTGCATGACTTAAATGGCAATAGCCCGGTAAAAAATTCAACTGCAGCCAGTATCAATATCGTCAAACCGAAAATGCATGGTCCTGAAGAAGTTGCTTTTACCAATACATTATTTAGTCGTATTGAACAGCTTTTACAGTTACCCAAAAACACCATCAAAATGGGCATTATGGATGAAGAGCGCCGTACATCGGTGAACTTAAAAGCCTGTATTAATGCTGCTAAACAACGTGTGGTATTTATCAATACTGGCTTTTTAGACCGTACAGGTGATGAAATTCATACCTCAATGCAAGCAGGTGTAGTATTACCAAAAGCAGCCATTAAACAACAACCTTGGATCAATGCTTATGAAGACAGAAATGTCGATATCGGTTTGCAAACCGGGTTAAGTGGTCGCGCACAAATAGGCAAAGGTATGTGGCCAATGCCCGATAAAATGGCGTTGATGATGGAGCAAAAAATTGCCCATCCGCAAGCAGGCGCTAATACAGCCTGGGTGCCCTCCCCTACTGCAGCCACCTTACATGCTATGCACTATCATGACGTTGATGTGTTTGCCTGTCAAAAAGCGATTGCCCAGCGTCAACAAGCTAGTTTAACAGAACTATTAACTCCGCCTTTGATGGTTGATCCTAATAGTTTGAGCAAAGAAGATATTCAGGCAGAGCTGGATAACAATGCTCAAGGTATTTTAGGTTATGTAGTACGTTGGATTGATCAAGGTGTAGGCTGTTCTAAAGTGCCTGACATTAACCATATAGGATTAATGGAAGATAGGGCTACACTGCGTATTTCAAGCCAACATATGGCTAACTGGTTGCAGCATGGGGTATGCACGCAAGCACAAATAGAAACTACTATGGCGAAAATGGCAAAAGTAGTGGATAGCCAAAATGAAGAGGATCCGGCTTATGTTAATATGGCTGATTCAGTGCAAAGCTTAGCACAAAGTATTGCATATCAAGCGGCATTAGCCCTTGTATTAGAAGGAGTTAAACAACCCAGTGGTTATACTGAACCATTGTTGCATGCGTTTCGTATAAAATATAAAGCGCAACAATAACTCCCCTTCGAGTTTGTTAGTGTCATATTGCCAGCCCTCGGGCTGGTTTTTTTTGCTTAAATTATCCTTTAACCATAACTTTGCTGAATAATCAGCATTCAGAAAAATAAGCCATCAACAACAAAAAAGCACATTCCAGCAATGAAATGCGCTTTTGTATCTTCTCGAAACTAGTGTTACTACTGGCTAAATTTATAACTTCAGCCTAATTCACTACCGTGGCGTTATGATAAACGTTTTGTACGTCGTCACAATCTTCCAACATTGCAATAAATTTATCAAAATTAGCGATAACATCGGCATCAGTAATTTCTATATGCACTTGTGGCACGAAGGTGATTTCGTCAACTTCAAAAATAATACCTGCAAACGCCTCTTCTAATGCTGTTTTTGCTTTGTAATATTCGGTATGTGGAGCAAAAACCGATACTTTGCCATCTTCAACTTCTACATCGGTTACATCAACATCAGCCATCATTAAAGCTTCAAGTACCACTTCATCATCGTCACCACTAAAACCAAGTACAGCTAAATGATCAAACATATGTGCTACACAGCCTGGTGTACCTATTTTTGAGTCAGTTTTAGTAAACGGTAAGCGAACATCTTTAATAGTACGATTTGGGTTATCTGTTAAACAGTCAACAATCACCATACAGTTACCTGGGCCATAGCCTTCGTAACGGGCTGTTGCATAATCTTCACCAGCTCCGCCAGCAGCTTTTTCTATCGCTTTTTCGATGACATGTGCTGGTACTTGATCTCGCTTCGCGCGTTCGATTAAGCGTTTTAGCGACTGGTTTACTTCTGGATCAGGTTCACCATTTTTTGCTGCTACGTAAATTTCTTTACCGTACTTAGAATTAACTTTGGTTTTAGCATTGGCTGTTTTCGCCATGGAGCTTTTACGTACTTCAAATGCTCTGCCCATCTTATGCCTCTATTGGAAACTCGATATTGGCAACATTTTAACAATTTGCGCAGTATTGAGCTAGTGATTAAATGACTGCAAAATCACAATTATGACATTTCGTTTAACAGTACTTACGCTTATAAAAGTTAAACAACACGCTATTTAACATAACACTAAAATTCTACTTAAACTGAAGCATTTATAAGTCGAGATTGTCGTGTTTGCCCTAAATTATTTATTAACTTAGGCAATTCAGAAAAATGGTGCAGAATATAATCAGCTTGTTCTGCATATGCAGGAACATCACTCGGTGCATATAAACAAGCACGCATATTGGCATTATGTGCAGCCTGGATATCATAAAGATAATCACCAACATAAAGTATATGTTGCTGATCTATTCCCCATAACGTTGCAATTGCATTCAAAGCACTCGGATCTGGCTTAGGGGGGGCATCACTACGCGTGAGTACAGTTTGAATTGGCAACGGATTATTTTTTAATTTCAGCGCAGTAGCGCGGTCGTAATTACGTGTCACGATTGCCATTGGTATTGCTTGCTCTTTTAAACGCGCGATAGCTTGCGCTACACCGGGTAACAACGTTGCATGTTGAGCATCAATAAGCTCATGCTGATGGACAATATTCATTGCTTCCTCACGCATGTAAGGAGACGGAAGGCCATCAATAAAACTAAGTAGATCATGCTCGTCAGGGCAACCGACTTGAGCTTTGATAAGAGTAAAATCAAGTTCAGATGATACTAAGGTGCCATCTAAATCAAAAATAACCCCAGCTACTGTACTTTGATACGTATTCATACCACTCCTTGTATATGATTTGATTTTCATCCAAATTACTTACTTTAAGATAGTTTACGCAATTAGATATGAAAAGGAACATATTCGTATTTAATATAAAAATTAATAAAAAACGCGCACAAAACTACTGTGCGCGTCGGTTGGGGGACTTTTAAATTTGCCTACTTAGTTTACTCTACCGCTGTATTAGCTGGTTCAAAGCGCGCTTCTAGCCAAGTGTCATCTTGGGTAAAGTGCAGTGTTTTCACTTTGCCTTGACCTTCAACATTAACCATATTCACTTGCGCAGGCCATAAATCACGCAGCGCGCCGTGACTCATACGGATCCCTTTAATGTCCTTTGGGATCGGCGCTTCTTGATAAACCCAAAAAAACTTACCATCAACTTGCGCACCCACTTCTTTCAACACTAGCGGCTCACCATCTAGTGTTTGTAAAGCAACATGTGATTCTATGTAATCTACAAAGCGTTGTTGATCTTCTTTATTACTAATAATATCTGCACCACCGGCAAATAAATGCTCCACAGCATGCTCGGTATCATGTAAATAAAACCGATGCATTAGCTCAATATTACTAGTACGTTTATTAAATAAAACTGTAGTTACTGATGCTTTAAGTTGATGCGCCATCGCTGGCATAGCAACTATAAAAGCAAGAATAATAAGCATAAAACGCATTATTCTTGCTCCTTATCGCTGTCTTTTTCGTCACCTGTTTTTAGCTCAGTTTTAATATCGTGCATGATATCGCGGCTGACTTTGGCTTTACTTTGCTCTTTTTTATACACTTCAATACGTGAAGGGATAATACGACGAGGGTAGTTATTATTTTCAACATCTACGTCTGCAGTTTCCCAACGAGGGTCAACCGTTACTGATACCAAAGGCTTGTTCTTATCAGTAATAATAAGTTTTTGCACATGTTTGTGGTTGCGACGCCAGATTTCGGCAGGGATCATACGCTCTTCTTTAGTACCATCTTCATAGCTAAGCTCAAGTAAAATTGGCATTACTAGGCCGCCTAAATTCGAAAATTCAAGCACGTAATAGTTTTTATCTTCTGCAACTGCGCGATCGAGTACTTTACGCTCCCATGGCTCTAAGCCTTTTAAGAATTTATTATACGAGTTGCGCTCTTTGTTAGTAACAGTGAAGCGGTCGTTTTCATCGTAAAAATCAGTTACGTCGGAGTTTTCTTCAACCCATAGCTTTTTAGCTTCAGCCTTATTGCGTTCCACAAATAGTGGCATAGGTTTAGCCGCTTCAATATCACGTAGGCGATTAAAATCTATATCAGGATTTTTAGTATCTAAACGTAATTGATAGACTTTATCGAGCGAGATATCAACATGATCAGTGCTATAGAACCAGCCACGCCAGAACCAATCTAAATCAACACCTGATGCTTCTTCCATAGTACGGAAAAAATCAGCAGGGGTAGGGCGCTTGTACTTCCAACGCTGGGCGTACTCTTTAAACGCAAAATCAAACAGCTCACGGCCTAAAATCACTTCACGCAAAATATTCAGTGCGGCCGCAGGTTTGGTATAAGCATTAGGCCCTAAACGCAGTACGCTGTCTGACTGAGTCATTACCGGCACTTGATTTTCAGACTTCATGTAGGCAACAACGTCACGTGGTTCAACCCCCCATGGAATAGTTGGATCCCATTCACGCCCAGCAACACCATCTAAAAAGCTGTTTAAACCTTCATCCATCCAAGTCCATTGGCGCTCATCAGAGTTCACCACCATAGGAAAATAAATATGACCAACCTCGTGGATCACCACGCCAATTAAAAAGCGCTTTTCAGCTTGTGAATAAGTACGCGAACCGTCATCCTGTAACTCAGTTCGAGGGCCATTAAATGTGATCATTGGATATTCCATACCGCCTACTGGACCATTGACTGACTGCGCAACAGGGTATGGATAATCAAATGAAAAGCGTGAATAAACTTCCATTGTATGTACGATTGCTTCGGTCGAATACTTCTTCCATAGATCGCCACCTTCTTTGGGGAAAAATGACATAGCCATCACTAATGGCTGATCATTACCGCCTTGTTGATAACCTTTTGCATCCCACATAAATTTACGCGACGACGCCCATGCAAAGTCACGCACATTTTCAGCTTTAAAGTGCCATGTTTTGGTCTTGTCTGTGCCTTCTTTTTCATTTTCTAAGGCTTCATCTTCAGTAACGATAAATACTGGGCGCTTTGTATTTTTGGCTTGTTCTAAACGGTTTCGCTGAGTACGGGTCAGCACGCTACTAGCATTATCAAGCTTACCCGTTGCAGAGACTATATGATCGGCAGGAACAGTGATCTCAACATCATAATCACCAAATTCTAGCGTAAACTCTCCACTGCCTAAAAAGGCTTTATTAGTCCATGCTTCGTAATCTGTATAAGCAGCTAAACGCGGAAACCATTGAGCAAGTAAGAATATGTCGTTGCCATCTTTTTCAAAATGCTCGTAACCAGAGCGAGCGCCAACGGCATCTTCTTCGACGATGTTAAAAGCAAAGTCCATGCTGAATTCAGTGTCTTTGCCTGGTTTCAGTGGTTCATTTAAGTCAATACGCATTAGTGTATCAACAACTGTGACTTTTAATTCTTTACCGTTATCATCTTTAACATTAGCAATTGTAAAGCCAAGTTCATTGTCACTCATAAATTGTTGACGACGTAACTGACTTAAACTTAATTTAGTTGCTTTTGGTTGTGGATCTCCCTGTAGGGCAGAGCCGTTAAATGTAGCAGTACGTTCTGCAATAGAGTCGCTTTTAAAAATATTTTGATCGAGTTGCAACCATAAATACTTGAGTGTGTGCGGTGAATTATTTTTATACTCTATGGTTTGACTTGCTGTTAAGCGACGTGCATTTTCATCAAGCTTTACATCGATGTCGTAATTAACATGCTGCTGCCAATATTTTTCACCAGGCTCACCTGCTGCACTACGATAAACATTCGGTGTAGGCAGCACTTCATCAAGTTGGCGAAACTTATCAACATAACTGCCTTTTGTTTGCTCAACTGCAGAAGCCATAACAGTACTTGAGAGAGCTAACGGTAAAAATATAGCCCCTAAAGTTACAACTGCTTTTTTCATAATTAATCCTGTTAATTTTTCGTAAGCATACTTTGTCAAAATAGTGAGATATATTCAATGAAATAGCGATAAACCGCCGCATTTATAGGGTAAAAAATAACTTATTCTTAAATACTGATGATTAACAACAAGGCAATTATTGTAAAGGGGGTTTACAGCAACTTTTGTACGAAATTCAGGCTTAATTAATGCAAGTCAATTACAGTTAGCTTTACAGTTTGTAAACACGTTAACCTAAACGATGAGTAGTAAACCCTCATACCATAGTATTGAATAAGTTAGCTGACAGCTTGCAGGGGTAACCGATGAAATTTTACATTGTAAAAAAAGATAATAGTGTTGCGGCAATTCCAGCTCAGACTAAGCAACTAAATGAATATCAAAAGCGGGGCTTTAAGTTTGTTGAAGTCGTTGCGGCTTGCGATAAAAACGACGCACTCGCTCGCTTTCCAAAACATAGTAAAAAACGTAAAAAGTGGCTTGTTTTATGCAGTAGTTTGGTGGTTATAAGCATAACTTTTAGCTTAATTTCGGCTATTTTTGTATTAATGGCTAAATAATGAATTCTTTAGTTGACCTTTATAGTCATTTGTATTTAAAATCGCCCACTTTTTTGATTTGAGGGGGTTAAAAGCATCGCTTTTCTCCTCAAAAGTGTTTCAACATACTAGTAAAATGCGGTGGGCATATGGATTTTTATATCCTAAAAAAACAACAAGAAGTAATTGCAATTCCAGCAGATGAACAAAGTTGTAAACAGTATTTAGATTCAGGTTATTTTTATATTGATAAAGTAGCTGCCTGTAACGAAACGAATGCGTTAAAAGTACTGCAGGCCAAACAAACCAAAGCTCTCAAAGTACCATTAGTGCTGGCATTGTTAGCTTTACCCATGGTGATCTTTGCTTGGTATAACCTAACAAGTTAAAGATTCAGCTTGTGCCCTTGCATCTTAATTTAGCTTGGGTATATTGACGCTCTTAACTGTTTTTTAAGAGCGTGACATGAAAGTCTTACATACCTCAGATTGGCATTTAGGCCAACAATTTTACGAACACAATCGCTGCCAAGAGCATCAGGTGTTTTTCAGTTGGCTCATAGACACGCTCATCACACAACAAATAGATCTGCTGTTAGTCGCTGGTGATATTTATCACACAGCTACCCCGCCTGCTAGCAGTGAAAATCAACTCTACCAATTTATAAAAGATGCTAAAAAACACTGCCCTGCATTACAAATAGTGCTTATTGCCGGTAATCATGATTCTGCAAATCGCATAATGGCTGCCCAGCCGCTGCTTGCTCAGTTTGATACTCAGGTCGTAGGCCGTTTTGATGCGAATAGTCCAGCAGATGTGGTACTGCGTTTAAATAGCAACCCTGTAACAGCTCATATCGTTGCAATGCCATTTTTACGTGCCAGTGATGTTAGTTCACTTAGTCACACTGAAAACGGTCACGATTACGCTCAAGGCATAGCTAAGGCGTACCAGCTAAGTATTGAGCATGCGCTCATTGATAAGCCTGCAACAACGCCGCTAATAGTGATGGGGCACTTACATGCCAAGGGCGGCGATATCTCTAGTGATTCTGAGCGAAATTTGATAATTGGCGGAGAAGAATCAGTCACAGCAAACGTGTTTAGCAATCATGCTGATTACGTTGCCCTGGGCCACTTGCATAAAGCGCAAATAGTCGCAAAGTCCGAGACTATACGCTATAGCGGTACACCAATGCCGATGTCGTTTTCAGAGCGCAACTATAAACACCAAGTATGTGTTGCTGAGTTTACAACCACCACTGATGATGCGATTGCAGTGACTGTAAACCCCCTTTACATTCCTCGCCCAACAGAAGTGATTTTATTACCTGAAGGAGAGTGCGTACCTCTTGAACAATTATGCCAACAACTATCGAGCCTAGACCTAAGCCAATATAGCCAAGCTCCGTATGTAAGAGTAAAGCTTAGTGCAGGTGATACCGATACAACTTTTCGAGAGCAAATTGAAAAAGCACTAGAGAACAAAGAAGTGCGCTTTTGTGGCATAGAACGCGTTCGTCAGCAAAATAAAGAGCAGCGTTTAACTGTCTTTGAAGATTTAAGCCAAGTCGAGATGCTCAACCCGCAAATGTTATTAGAGCAAGCGTTTGCCAATAACAAAGACATGGCGGGGCAAGCTGTCCCGGATGAGCTAAAAACCCTTTTAAACGATGTAATAAGCGAACTTGCGGAGCAAGAACAACTATGAAAATAACCGCAGTACGCATCCATAACTTAGCCTCAATTGTTGACGCCGAAATCGACTTTACAAAAGCACCGTTAAGGGATGCTGGTTTATTTGCCATAACGGGCGACACCGGTGCAGGAAAAAGCACTTTTTTAGATGCGATTTGCTTAGCCCTTTATACCAAAACAGCTCGATTAAGAGGTGATAAAGGTAACTTAATAGATTTTAATGGCGACAGTATAAAGTTAAATGACCCACGTAACTTATTACGTAAGGGTAAATGGGAAGGTTTTGCCGAGGTCGATTTTTTAGGCCAAGATAAACAGCTCTATCGCGCGCGCTATACCATTCAAAGAACTCATAAAAAAATAACCGGCAAGTTAAAAGTAGCTGAGCACAGCCTCTATACTTTGCCAGACGAAACGCTAATAGCTGATAAAAGCAACACCATAAAAGAAGTCGAAAGTAAAATAGGGCTCAACTTTGAACAATTCTCGCGGGCGGTATTATTAGCGCAACATGAGTTTGCGGCATTTTTAAAGGCCACGGGTGATGAACGAGCCCAGCTTTTAGAATGCTTAACTGGCACAGATAAATTTAGCTTGATTGGTAAACGTATTTTTGAGCGCCATAAAGAACAGCTAAATAAACTCGAATTGCTCAAAGCCAGTTTAGCCAGTTATACCTTACTCACCGACGAAGAACTTGCCGCGAAAACTCAACTACTTGATGATTTAAAACAGCAAATTGAAGATACTACAAAAACCTTAGCTGGCATCGAGCAGGGTATAAACTGGTATAAGCAAGCCAATAGCTTAGAGCAAGCACTGAATCTAGCACAACAAAATCAACAACAAGCCAGTACAGCGCTTAAAGCCATTGCAACACAAAGTGAACAGGCTAAACAAGCGCAAAGTGCACTGGAAATTAAAGACAATCGCAATCGTTTTAAAAGCTTAACGGCGCAAAATAATGAACTAAATACCAAGGTAAATGATTTAAAGAGTATCGATCACGCGGCACTCATTACTGATCTTGCCAGCGCACTTGAAAAGCACAACGAGAGCTTGCAAACGGCGAAACAACAGCAAAAAAGCGCAGAACCAATCATTGCTAAAGCGCGTGAGCTCGACAATCAACTTGCGATGCAAACACAAACAATAACCAGCATTACAAGGCAAAATGAAAAAGAGCAAAAACAACTTACTCATTTACAGCAGCAATTTAAACAAAGCCAAGTAAGTCATCAACAAGCAAAAAAACATTCCGAGCAACACCAGCAATGGCTAACCCAGCATAGTCAACTAAAGCAACTAGCGAGTGATTGGAATTACTATCAGCATAGCTTCAATCAGTTTTTGCACGCTAAGCAGCAATTTGCAACAACGACTGAACAAAGTACACAGTTAGCAGCTGAGCTTATAAGGCAAAACGAGCAGCTGGAAACACAAACTAAAAAACTGACGCTAAGCGAACAAACACTTTTAAGCGAACAACAAAAGCTTGATCAACTCAACAAGCAACACGGCCAATTTAATATTGAGCAATGTGATGCCAAACTTAAAAGTATCGATTACTTAAAAGAGCAACGCGAGCGTTACAAACAGTTTAATCAAGAGCTAAAGCAAAGCACGCAACAACAAAGTGTTATTGCAAGCAAACTAAGTCAGGGCGAGCAAACACAAACAACGCTAACCCAGAACCTTGTAACACGAGAACAAACGCTTAAACACAGTGAATACGCACTAAATCAAGCTCGCTTGCGTGCCAGCGAAAGTGTCGAACATTTACGTGCTCAACTTACGCCAAATGAACCTTGTGTGGTATGTGGAGCAACCGAACACCCATTCGCAGATCAGCAATTAACTAACTTGATCGCTGCTTTTGAAAATGACTATAAAAATGCAAAACAGCACTACGAAAATGCCCTAGCAGAGCTTCACTCGCATCAAACTCAGCATGCTGTGCTCGTTGCTGAACACACACAACACAGCCAAGCGGTACAGACTGCACAGACTAAACAGCTTGAAATAAAACATACCATGCAAGCGGCCCGCACTGAACTTAATGACTTAACCTCAGAGCAATTGGAGGCCAGTTACATTGCGCTCAATGAACAAAAAACACAGTATTATGCAACACAAAAACAACAGCGCAACTTGCAAGAGCAGGTAAACCAACTGCAAAGTATCTTTAAAAATGAGCAGCAAGCTCAACAACAGTTACATACACGCCACCTTGAACTAAGCAATCAACAAAGCCAGCTCAATAGCAAGCTAAGTGAACTAAGCACACAAATTAATGAGCTAACCGCGACCCTTGGTTCACAATTTCAAGAGGCTCAATTTTGGCAACAACTGCAAAATAATACGCTTGATTTAACTGAGTTAAACCAGCAAGTTGAGCAATATCAGCACAACCAAGAGCAACTTGAGCAAGCGCAAAAACAACTCGATAGCGCTGACCAACAGATGCAGCAGTTTACACCGCTGATCAGTGATGCGAAGCTAATCTTAAAAAACCTAAATGATGATTTAGCCAAAGCACAGCAACAACATAGCAGCTCGCAAAGTGAACGCTTAGCGCTATTTAATAATGAACACATTAGTGCTGACGACTACCAAACGAAGCTAGCTGCTCAACAAGAGCAATGCCAAGCACAGCTTCAGCGCAGCCAAAAAGCGCACGATAACGCGATAAAACAACGCGACGAGCACGCGATAACGCTGCAAGGCCTCGAGCAACGGCTACTTGAAAATACGCAAGAACAAGCCGACCTCGATACTCGCTATAATCAATGGTTTGCTGAATTTAAAAGCCGCTACAGCGATGCAAGCCACGAACAGGTCACAATTTTACTAACACTAAGTAGCGATGAAATTAAAACGCATTTAAAGCAACATGAACAATTAGCGCAAGCTTTAATAGATGAAAATGCCGCGTTAAAGCAGCACAAACACGCTTACTTACAGCATCAAAACAGCGATAAACCTAAGCAAAGCCATGCTGAGCTTATTCAACAGTTAGCCAATTTAAACGATCAGCAAGCTGCGCAGCACAAAGCACAGCTTGCAACTAATACTGTACTTGAACAGCACAATCAAAACCGTCAGGCGCTGCAAGGCAAACAAACTGAATTGGCAACCTTGCAAAAACACGTCGAGCAATGGCATGTACTTAATAAAGTCTTGGGTGATGCAACGGGTAAAACCATGCGTAACTTAGCACAAACGCAAACGCTAAAAATATTATTACACTATGCAAACAGCCACTTACGAACGTTAAACAAACGCTATGAACTTACAGCTATTGAGCAAACCTTGGATATCGCCATTGTTGATAAGGACATGGCCGATGAGCAACGTTCAGTTAATACCTTATCCGGCGGCGAGTCGTTTTTAGTCTCGTTGGCACTTGCGCTGGGCCTTGCATCTTTGTCATCCAATAAAGTAAGTATTAACTCTTTGTTTATTGACGAAGGCTTTGGTACGTTAGACAGTGAAACATTAAGCATTGCCATGGATGCACTTGATTCATTACAAGCGCAGGGGCGCAAAGTGGGCGTGATCTCCCATGTATCTCAAATGACAGAACGGGTTGCTACCCAAGTTCATGTCGCCAAGAAACCTGGTGGCTATTCGACTGTTACAATTATTTAAGGAATAGTAATGCCAACATTTACACAAGACGAAGCAACGCAGTATGATTCTCGCATTCCTCGTTTAGTACCGGGGTATGAATTACTGCACAACAGTACCGCAGCGCAACTACAAGCAACGCTCGGCGATGAAGCACATATTTTGGTAATAGGCGCCGGTACCGGTAAAGAAGTCGCCCTCCTTGCTGCCTTGCAGCCTAAATGGCATTTTACTGCACAAGATACCTCACAAGACATGCTCGATATCGCAAAGCAACGATTTGTTGAGCTTGGGATCAGTGAGCGGGTTACTTTACACTTAGGCTCGCCATCCGAACTTAAACAACAAGCGGATGCCGCATTATGCTTATTAGTGATGCACTTTGTGGCAGATAACGGCGATAAAAAAGCCATGTTGCAAGCAATTAGCACACAGCTAAAAGCACATGGGCAATTATATTTAGCCGATTTAATGCGTCCAGAAACACTTTTTGAGCGTGATGCCCAATTGATACTCAGCAAACAATTAGGCTTAACTGAAACAGGGGTAGAGCGCATGCAGCATAATTTTGAGCATGAGTTTTTCCCACTTGATAGAATTCGTCTTGCCGACTTACTCGATGAAACAGGCTTCAATAGTGGCAAGTTGTATTTTAAAACACTTGGTTTTAGTGGTTATGTGGCACAAAAACGCTAAACGTAAACTAATAATTTACCTTTCACAATGCTCTATTACTTCCTAGACATGCATTAAAGCATTTTTAAAACCGTTTACCCAACGCTGGTTAACGGTTTTAATATTGACACTTTATTTTTCAATATC
This sequence comes from Pseudoalteromonas sp. 1181_04, assembly GCF_052850545.1. Taxonomy (NCBI): domain Bacteria; kingdom Pseudomonadati; phylum Pseudomonadota; class Gammaproteobacteria; order Alteromonadales; family Pseudoalteromonadaceae; genus Pseudoalteromonas; species Pseudoalteromonas sp. 1181_04. The sequence goes on along the minus strand of NZ_VXCS01000005.1, from coordinate 187,585 downwards.
TTACCCTAACCAAATAGATTCGTATTAGGTCTAATAAAACCACCATTACTTGGGATTGTGTATCATCCCACTAACAACAATGTACTGACACACTTAGAATCAATAATAATTTTTTCATGTGCTTTCAAGCCAAATATAAGCTTTTAACGGTTACCGTCTTATTTTTTTGTACCTATAAAGTTTGCAATAACAAAAAATAATGGTAGGCTGTAAGTTCATCTTTTACAGGACGTAACTAATGAAAAAATGGATTTTTATATTAATCTCCCTCAGTTTCAGCCCGCTATGTACTGCATCCGCTGTTTACTCCCCTTTGACACAACCGCAATTAGAACAACCTGACACAACACTATTAACTCGACTAGCTGATTTTTGTAATCGCAGAGAAAACATCACAACATCAACCGATAAAGACAGCTTCGCGAATATAATTGAATCACCAATAACAGCTGGTTTTTATCTACACTCATATAACAACACGGCAAAACAGACTGCATGGCGCAATTTTTATGAGTTGCCAGCGCGCTGTAAAACTAAAGAAAACGCCACCATTAATGCACTTTGGTGTACGGAGCATCAGCGAAAAAAACGCCAACAGTTTGAATTACAATGGCAAACAGCGGGCAACTTACAACGTGCCGAAGTACAACCTAATGATCATGTCTATGAAATCATCCTACCCAGAAAAGGCATGCAATCGATTAGTTTAGCTACTCAAAACGTAAAGTCACTCCCCCAAACAAGCTTATTACAACATGCTTCTTCATTAATGGGGATTGTCTGTATTTGTTTGTTTATTACCGTTGTGATTTTATTTTTTAGTTGGCGACATGCTAAAAGGGTGAAGCGGTTCGTAATCTTAACTCATACCAATAAAGTAATTTATAGCAGCAAGTAACAGCCCAGAGCAGGCTGCTACTAAACGAAATAGTCTGAGCTTTGGAGAATCAATCTCCAGCGACAATTAATAAATTAATCGTCGGTTTTTAACTGTTTTGCACGCTCTTGTGCTGCAATTAATTTGGCTGATTTTGGCACTGTTTTTTTCGGGACAATCGTCGGCTTTTCTTTTGAATTTGGATCCCAAGTAGGGTCGAGTGATAAATTAGCAAATGGGTTAGCTTTACTCTGATTTGGATCTGCTACAAATGCGCCAGATATATCATCTCTTTCATCGTGCTCTGATGCACTATGCTGCTCTGCTGCTAATTCATCGTTTAATGCCGCAAGCGCCTGTGCTATTTCATCATCACTGTCAGTTACCGTTAAAGTATCAGCTTGTGGTTGAACATCCACGGTCGTTGATAGCTTAACTTCCCTCATTTGCGAAAGGCCTGATGTGAGCACTTGGCCACTACTATTAACAGCATCCGAATGGACAATTTCATTTGCTACTTCATTCGTTGCGCAATGAATAACGTTTTCATCATCCATTTTAGGTAATTGCTCAGCTTCGCTATCGAGCTCTGTTGTGGTCGTTTGGTGTGGTTCTAAATTAGTATCAAGATCAGCTTTAACATTTATCGTCGCAGGCTTTATGACATTTTTAGGTTGTTGTGGCTTCTGACCTGGTAATGGCGCATCAGGATCAAACATACGCACTTCAGGCTCTTTAAAATCATGCTCATTTTTAAAAAGCCGCTGCGTTAACTCAACTTTTACGTTTACATCGTCTGCACTTATCACTTCAGTTTGTGGAGTTGCAATCGCTACTTGCTCTGCTATAACCGCTTTTTTTGGCGCAACAGTGGATTCGCTTGCTATGGGCTCAGCCTTTGCGGGGGTTGGTTTTGATTCAGCGGCTTCTGTACTTGAAGCCTTATCAGTTGCAGGAATTAGCGGTGCAGTTTCAACTGCTGCTTTTTTGTTAGCGCGTAAGCGCAGCAGCAACATTGCAGCTAATAATAAAACTACTAACAACAATAAACTTGGCATTAATAACGAATCCGACTCAGTGCGCACTGGTTCTGGGGCTGTTACCTTTATCGTCGCAGGTTCGCTTATTATTACTGCTTCGGGTGTAGCATCAACTACATCATTGTTTTGCCCAAGCGGCTGTTCGACTGTGGTTTCTGCGCTGCTCTTTTGCTCAACTTCAATACTTTGGACATTCTCAACATTTTCAACAATTACAGACGCCTCCCTTTGAACTTCTGCTGGCTCATTTTTGGCTACTGACGAATTGCTGTCAAGGGGGTTTACAGTCGAGTTTTGCGTCTCTAATGTAGATTTTATTTTATTATCAACATGTGTTTTTGGTGCAATCACTACAGGTGCTGGTTGCGCTTGAGACGCTGCTGGAGGTGGGTTACTGCAGTTGTTTTTATAATCTTTTGCCGCATTTCGATAACTACGGCTACTTGTATTATCGCTGTATTGCTGCATTTGTTGTTTATACAAAATGCACATAGCTTCACTGTATTTAGCAAAGCTATTGAAACTAAAAGTAAATAAAATAAATAAGCAAAGTCGTAATACGTGAGCCATCATAAATCTATTAAACAAAATAACACAATAAACCCAGTTTAATAGTTGTGCGCAAATTTATCTAGCAGTGTGTTTTGCTAATCAATTACCATCAAGGTACGGTATTCATCGTAAGCAAATTGATCTGTCATGCCGCTGATATAATCTTGAATAAATCGACAGCGATAATAAAACTCATAAGCGAGTACATGATCGGGTTCTGCTTGCATCGCTTCAATGGCTTGTAAATAGCTATTTAAATGCTTTTTCGAAAGCTTTTTGAGTAACCGTGTTTCAATTAAGAAACGACCATCCCCTTTGAGCACCCGTTTAAAGTCATCATGACTTAGCAGCAGTAATGGCTTATAACAATCAAGTAATCCATTGATAATTCGATAGCCTTGTAATTCAAGTTTACCGACTTCCTTATGTGAAAACACATATTCAAACGCCACTTGTTTCAAAGTGGTGGTTATAGCATGTAAATGACTGCGGTCTTCTAACAAGGCTTGATTAAAATCACCATGATAAACCGCTTCAATATTATCTATAAAACGTTTGGCCGCATAATTAACCAGAGGGTGGAGTAGAGTTACCCGTAAATAAATAAAAAACTCGCTATTAAAGTTATAAGGTTGCTGAGCGGCCTTATCTAGGGCATAGTTAACTGCTTTTTCAACCACGTGCTGATGCTCTACATCGTCAATGGTAAGATTAGTTAACACTTTTTGATAATGCTGTTTGAGTTTATCGCATAATAACTCAACAGTAATGATGCCCTTTTCTACGGCATCTTCAATATCAGCTAAGCAATATGAAATATCATCAGCCGCTTCCATTATATAACTGGCGGGATGGCGACATTGTGGTTCGATGAATAGCTCTTTTTGCAATCTTTCAACAAAGTTTTTTTCACTGTAGTAAAAGCCTACTTTTTTCATCAAATAATTTTTAGTTCGCGGTATATCTTCTTTCGCCATACTTGCCGGACGCGTGTATTTTAGAATACCAGCCGTTTGGCTATAGGTTAAATTAAGTGATAATAGTGAGTGTACAATACGGATACCTTGCGCATTACCTTCAAAGTTACAAATATCTTGTGCTAAATGTTTAAATATTAAGCCAATTCCCGTGTGTGGATCGGCGCAGCGCTGAGGGGTAAGCGTTGCTAAATTTGCGTTAAACCAGTGATTAATCGCAGCTTCACCAAAATGACCAAACGGTGGATTACCTATATCGTGCATCAAGCAGGCCATTTCAACCAGACTTTCTAGCGGCCTCTCTAATCCTGTTAGGCCATATTCAGCTTGTTGTTTGGCCGTTAAATTCGCAAAGATGCGTTGCACTATAAAACGCCCAACTTGTTGTACTTCGAGAGAGTGAGTTAACCGCGAGCGTACCGCAGCATTGCGCTCCAACGGAAACACTTGCGTTTTTTGTTGTAAGCGGCGAATTGCAGCACTATTGATGATACGGCCACGATCGCTTTCTAACGCCATCTGTAAATTAGGGGTTGAGCGCAGCTCACGCGCTGACGTTATTTTTTTGCTGAAATCGATCATAGACGCTCCTTTTATTGTCTACTTTTAATCTAACAGCTTGTTTACTAAATTAATATCCATGACTGCTGTTCGCACATAAATTTATCTATTAATAATTATCACGGTCATAAAATAGCGGTACACTGCATATTAAACATAAGCATATCGTAACGTATTTGTTTATCTTCTGATTACCAATAATGCCCAACAAAGGTAGTAATACAATGAAGCCTATTTTAAGTTTTCTGTTATTAGCATTGCTCATTTATAGCTCTTTTAGCCACGCTAAAGACGATAAAAACTCTGCAAGTAATACCGTAGTACTTGTTTCTCTTGATGGATTCCGCTGGGATTACATCGAAAAACACGGTGCTAAAAATTTAGCCGCAATAGCTAAATCGGGAGTTCGCGCAACTAAAATGCGCCCGGTATATCCGACTAAAACGTTTCCTAATCATATATCTATTATTACAGGTTTATTGCCAATTAATCATGGCGTAGTAGATAACCGCTTTTGCGATACACAAAGAAATGAATGCTATAGCATGGGAAAAGGGAAAGACGACAGCACATGGTTCAACGGTATTCCACTGTGGAATTTGGCGTCGATGCAAGGATTAAAATCAGCCGCTTATTTTTGGCCAGAATCGGATGCGCGATTTAATGGCATGCTGCCGGATTACTTTTACCATTATTCAAAACACAGTGATTATCAAAATCGTGTTGATCAAATTATTCAATGGCTAACATTGCCAGCAGCGCAGCGCCCGCAATTAGTTGTTAGTTATTTTTCACTGGTAGATAGTATGGGCCATGAATATGGGCCTGATGCTGAGCAAACCAAGCAAGCGGTAAAAGAAGTAGATGTATTAATGGGGCAATTACAGCAACGTCTTAATGAACTAGAGCAAAATGTTAACTTAGTGATTGTCTCCGATCATGGTATGAGTACCGTTGAGCCAAACCAAAGTATTGCTATCAGCAGCTTACCGAAAGACGACAAGTTTATGGTTAAAAATACCGGACCGAGAGTATTGATCTATGCTAATAAGGGCACTACAAAAGCTGAGATCACAGCATATAAACAACACTTAACGAAAGCAGCAAAAGGGCGCTATACCGTGCTAAGTGATGAACAACGTAAGCTTTATCACTATGCTAACAATGGCCGAACTGGTGATATTATTTTACAAACCACAGCACCAAGAAGTTTTGCTGATACCGGTAAAGTAAGCTATTTAGGTACCCATGGCTATGCGTATAGCGAAGATATGGCGGCAACCTTTATTGCCAATGGCCCAGCATTTAAAAATTCATTAGTAATCGATGAAGTAAATAATTTAGATATATATCCACTTATTGCCAAAGTACTGGGAATTAAAGTGCTCAATGCAATCGATGGCGATGGTGCAACACTTTGGCCTGCTTTAAACTAACTAAGCTGATCTTTGAGTAATAAATCTATCATAATTAGGTTTGGTTTAATTAAATAATAAAAAGAGCGCAAATGCGCTCAAAAGGGAAAAAACTATGTACTAAAAATAAACGCTATTTAAAGTTAGCAATACTGTCTTTAGTGGCATTTACTGTACGCCATGCAAACGACTCACCAGTTACACCATAGGGGATACCATTAACATCCCAGCTAGGGTTAGAAAAGTAATCGTATTGCGTGGCACTTCCAAACACATGAGGGTACGCCATAATACTGGCAAACTGATTTTGTACGCCATGGCCCATACCATCAACATAAACACCACCGGCGGTATCGCCTTGCTTACGAGAGTGCGCTAAGCCTTGATTGTGGCCCAATTCATGTACGAAGGTTGTTGCTCCACAATCTACCGCTGTAATGCTGTACATACTGTTACTTACTGAGCTATATAAATTGCCGTTACTGCCACTGCCAACCCACGCAATACCACACGAAATTAAGTTACTGCCAGCGCTTTGACCGGTGCCAAGTACCGCGACCATATCAGCACCCCAGCTATTGCGTAAGCCTTGAATATAGCTACTGTTAGTGACTGAATTTAACCAGCTACTTGAAGGTGTAATCGCATGATTTCCTAAGTTTTCGCTACCAACTAATCGAAGCGTAATATCAATACCATTTTGACTGTAAACCTGGTTACTAAAGGCAATATACTGGTTAATTTTAGTATTAATGTTTGCAGTGGCAGCCGCCGCTTGATCTGTATATAAAATCGCAATATCAATTGTCGCAGCGTGGCTAGTTGCTGTCATACCTAATGCACAAAATGCAGCTAAGGGAATTAGTCGTTTATTCATGTTAGTTCCTTTTTGGTTGTGTTTATTGCCTTATAAAAATTTATTTTGCTAAATTTCTATAAATTATTACCCGTAGGTTTTGGCGCAAATGGATCTTCACCATTACTTGGTTGAGGGGTTGGTTGTTTCGTTACTTGATGTTCCATATGATTTTTATAAAGATCTCGCTTTGCCGCAAGCCAACCATATTGACCTTTACTTTCAAATACATAATTACCGCTTGGTGCAGTTAATTGACCATATATAGCGTCTTCGCCAATAGTCATTACGGTGGTGTGAAATCGCCCATCAGCACCAAGCACTCGGCCAAAAATACTTTTATCACCATTGCTTGCTGCAATAATATTAGTCACCTCTGCACTAAAAGTTTCAGCAGTTTGTGGAATAGCTAGATCAAAATTATCACCTTGCTTGAGCTTTCTGAGCGCCACTAAATCGAACTCGATATAAGCTTCGTTATGTAAATCTGTAGGCAATAATCCTGAGGCTTTGAGAACTTGCTCTGCTTTCTCTGAGAGACGATTAATAGCATCAAATTCATCATACGTATGATCTACTACAGCTGGCTGTGTAGCTGACACACTTGGCAACGATATATCAGCTGATACTTTAGCGGCTAGCTTCTTAGGCGCTATACCCGATAACTGAACGTCACTCGCAGCAACCGAATGGGTGACATTGCTTTCTTTGTAGATAACAAACTCATATAGCAAAAAAGCGCTGATCGGAACGACAATTATAAATGCAATAGCCCTTTTCATTTGTCTCTCTTTTAGATCTAAAAGTTAATATATTGTTATTTTTACATCAGAGTAAATTAAAGCGCAAGCATAAATTTGTTACCGAAAATAAAAACAGTCTTTTTAAATATTTATCATATTAATCTTATGGTTAATAATTTCATCAAACAAAACCTATTAAAAGCTAACTTTCACCCTCATAACACAACCTTTTAAGTTAACATTAACTTATCAATTATACCTTTTACAGTTACATACTTTATTGCAATAAAAAAACACCGACTATTGATTAACCAAAATGAGATCTGAAAAATAATATTATCGTGACGATAAAATTTATTTGTTTTACTGCACATCAGATGAACCTCATACTCCGCGTCTTTTGCCGCAGACTCTCATCATCATAAGTGACTGTGAACATCTATAACGTAGTGAGCCTATTTTTTCTGTGAGCTGCGGATCAATACTCAAGAGGAAATACCATGCGTGGCTGGATCATTTATAAAGACAGTGCTGGATTACTAAAACAAGAGACCTACGAAGTAGAGCGTTTACTGGCCGCAGCAAAAGAAGAAGGTATCGATTTACAAGTTTTCTCTCCCGATCAATTTGATTTAACTATCACCCGCGAAGATGGCAAAAGCATTCTAATTGACGGTGTAACCACAACTTTGCCTGACTTTGTTATTCCTCGCATGGGCGCCAGCACCACCTATTTTGCACTAGCAATTATTCGCCATCTCGAGCGACTAGGGGTGTACTGCGTTAATAGCTCACAATCAATTGAGACGGTAAAAGATAAACTGTTTGCACAGCAAATTTTAGCTGAGCGTAACTTACCTACACCAAATACTATGCTGGTAAAATTTCCAGTAAATATCGACTTAGTAGATAGGCAAATAGGCTTTCCAGTGGTGATTAAAACACTTTCAGGCTCGCAGGGCAGTGGCGTATTTTTATCAAAGTCAAAAAGCGAATTTGACGATTTAATGCAATTAATTGAAGCCGCCAACCCGCAAGCTAATATCATCTTGCAACAGTTTGTTAAATCTAGCCATGGTCGTGATTTGCGAGTACTCACTATTGGTGGCCGTGCTGTCGCATGTATGGAGCGAAACTCTGGCGGTAAAAACTTTAAAGCGAACGTGAGTGCAGGTGGCACTGGTAAACCGCACCCAATTACTCCAGAGATTGAATGGTTAGCTACACAAACAGCTAATGTACTCAATTTAGACGTTGCTGGTATTGATTTATTATTTGATGATAATCACTTTAAAATTTGCGAAGCAAATTCAAGCCCTGGATTTGAAGGCTTAGAAGCTGCACTGGGGATCAATGTGGCTCGTGAAATCTTGCATTTTATTCGCATTCGCTTGGGTATTTTTGACCGCCCAGAGAATTTAAGCTTAGCCTTGGATGAAGACAGTAAAGCAGCGATGGAACAGCCAACTCCAAGCCCCAAATTAAGCGCTGTAGTACAGTAAAATTTTAGTCGTAAATAACGACTATTGCTTTGTATACTAAGCTGTCATTGGTGACGTGTGAAAACTGTTACACCGTCGCCATTACAAATCTAACACTTTATCACTACCTAAGAACATAAATACTTTCTCCAATCAGTAAGACCTTAGTCATAAGTAACCTCGAAAGATAAACACGCCCTAGCATCAAAGTAATATTTGTGTATAAATAGAACGATTGAATTCAACGATTTAGGAACCACATGCAACTATCAAATCAACTATTAAACCGTTTAACTGCGGGCTTAGTTGCGGTGATCATCGGTTTTACCAGCTCTATCGCACTTATTTACCAAGTCGTTATTGTGCTAGGTGGCACAGCGGAGCTCGTTGCAAGTTGGGTGCTTATGTTAGGTCTTGCGATGGGTGTCACTTCAATTGGCTTATCGTACTACTATAAAATCCCAATTTTAATTGCCTGGTCAACAACCGGTGCCGCTTTACTCATTACCAGTGCCCAAGGTTATAGTTTAAATCAAGCTGTAGGCGCATTTATGTTCAGTGCTTTACTGGTATTTATTTCAGGGATCACTGGCTGGTTTGAAAAAATAATGCAACGTATCCCGAGTCAAATTGCCTGTGCAATGCTTGGCGGTGTTTTAGTGACTTTTGGCATAGATGTATTTAACTTTATGGGTGAAAAACCATTGCTAATTGGTGCGATGGTGCTGGTTTATTTAGTCTGTAAGCGTTTAATGCCACGTTTTTCAATGCTTATAGTACTGATTGCCGGGTTTGTAATGGCAGGCGTTACAGGACAAATAGATACCAGCAGTTGGCAATGGAAAATGAGCGAGTTTGCGTTTATCGCTCCTGAATTTAATTTACAAGCGATGATCAGCGTAGGTATTCCGCTTTATATCGTCACTATGACTTCACAAAACTTGCCAGGCATTGCAGTGTTAAAAGCACATAATTACCCAGCCCCCATCTCTGCAGCGCTCAATGTCACTGGTTTTAGTAATATCCTTATTGCCCCCTTTGGTGGTTATGCCATTAATTTAGCAGCTATTACTGCGGCAATTTGCATGAGTGAAGATGCCGACAGCGACCCTAAAAAGCGTTACTGGGCAAGTATCGCGGGCGGTGGCTTTTATATCCTGATGGCGACTGGAGCAGCGACTCTAGTGGGTTTAGTGGCAAGTTTGCCACAAGCACTTATTTTAGCCTTGGCGGGGATTGCTTTATTCACCACCATTGCCTCGAGCTTACAGCAAGCTTTGTCTGATAGTTACTACACTGAAGCGGCAATGATCACTTTTTTGGTCACCGCCTCTGATCTTACTTTATTTTCTATTGGCTCGGCATTTTGGGGGATATTGTTAGGCGCGCTGACTTTATGGTTGATCCCGCGAAAATAACACTCGCAATAAATCAGCTTAACGCATCGTTGAGTAGCGATTGTGTTAATTAGTGGTTTATAAACTCACGCCTAAAGTGATCATTATTTAAACACTGTTAGTATAACAAAGTAATAACCGCCCTAGTGCATAAGGAACTGACTAAGGCGGTTATTATATTAGTCGAAAGTATGATGACGGGTGACACTAAACCGGTTAAGAATATGATGCATAATATACACCGCACATAAACTCACGATTATCGCAACCGATACAGACGAAAACCGATAAAGCGCACTGTAAACCAAGTCTTGCCCAGGTCCGAGAGACTGACCAAATAAAATTCCAAATGTGGTAATAACCCCAAATCCAACACCAGGGATACCGCCACCTAAAATATGATAACGGCTAAATATAAAGGTTAAAACCCACAAGATCAGCGCCGGAAAAATCAGAATATCGGTGTGATTATACAAAAACAGCTGCGATACTAACGCTAAATTACAACCAATTAATGTGCCAATTGCTCGTTGCCAACCAGCCATGCCAGCGGCTTTCCAGCACAATGGAAACAAAATTAAGATCGATGCCGCTTGTGCTGAAATTGAATCTTGTAAATCAAATACCTGAAAAATCACAAACGACAGTGTAGCAACCGTAGCGCACAACAGTACTTCGTGGCGAATACTCTCTTTTGCTTTTGTTGGCATCACCCGACCTTGGCGTGGTGCAACATCAGGAAATACAAAGTGCATTAATACCGCCGCTAACACGGTCACTACGACTGCTAAACCATTGCTGATGATCAACGGATAAATACTTGTGCCATTACCAACATAACTAGAAAAGTGCAGTTGAATAGATAAACTAACGACACTTAAAGCACCAAACAAAAAGTTAGCACCGCAGCTCATTTGATAAAACAAAAATGCAAACGCTAAAAAGCACAGCAAGGTCATCGCCACTGGTAAATGAGAAAATAACCCCTGTACTATTAATACAAATAACCCACTAAATGCCGCGCTGGCAAAAAACTGACGAATGATATGTGCATTTAAAATCGGCACTAATCCTAATAACAACATAGGATAAACGGTGAAGAAAATACCATTTGGCCAATTCATCAATTTACATAAACTAAATCCTAACGCGCTGCCGCCAGCGATACGTAATGCTTGCCGAAGGCCATTCTGGTCTAGTTTTACAGGGACTGATGCAGACATAATAAAGCCTTATTAGTAAATGTAATGCAGTAAACTGATAAAGCGAATTTGCATGACACCAAACCATTGCCCAATTACTGACTCAGGCAGTAGCTGCACTGTTGCACGTGCACCACTAGGTAGTTTACTTAATAGCTGTGCTTGCTCTAAATCAATGTGAATACGTTGGCGCTGCGCATCACGAACCCAGCGATTACTGCTTTCAGTACTGCTCAATAAGCCATTAGCATTGAGCTGCCCATTACTTACGCCAGCTTCAAAAGAGTTCACTGTAGCAGCAAATACTTGGCCTGGCAGAGCATCAAACGTTACTTTTGCTTTGCTGCCCACTTTAATATTAACTAACGACTTTTCACGAAAATCAGCCACTAAATCAGCTTTATTGGCCACAACAGCTAACATCGGTTGACCTTTATTAGCAAATGTTCCGGTGCTTACTTGCAAGTTTGCGACTTTACCATCAGCATCAGCAGTCACTATGCTGTATGATAAATTGAGTTTCGCTTGTGCCAGTTGGTTTTGCGCATGGCGTAATGCTAGGTTGTCTTCGCCTAATTGCCCACGTGCCAGTTTTGCCTCGGTTAACTGTGCTTCAATAGCTGCGACATTCGCTTTACTTGATTGATAATTAGCGCTAATTGTTTCGTACTCTTGCTCCGATATAGACCGTTTTTTCAATAACGATTCACTGCGATCAAATAACAACTGTTGCTCATGCAGCTTGGCATTTCCAGCGGCTAGCTGAGCCTGTATCGCTTTAACACTGCTGTCTAAGCGCTGGTTTTGCAACTGCGCATCAGCATAAGCCAGTTGTGCTTGCTCTAGTGCTAATTTAAAAGGAGCTGCTTCTATTAAAAATAGCGCTTCACCCGTTTTAATCGCTTGATTATTATTCACCAATACTTGGTTCACGCGGCCACTCACTTGTGGCGTTACTTGCACTACAGGGTGATATACGCGCGCTTGCGGAGTAACCGGTAAAAACATATCGGCAACGACAAAGTAAGCGAACAATAAAATAAACCCAACTAATGATATTTTTACATAGCGGGCAAATTTTTGATCCGGTGTCATGAATTATTTCTCTCCAGAAAAGTGGCTAATACAACGTCGAGCATTGGCTTCCATTTGCACTAAACCATAGGCCATAGTATCAAGCTGCTGCGTTGTAAGTTCTGCATAAAGTTGTGTTTTAACCTCAGCCATAATATCTCTGAGCGCATCTAATAATAGTAATCCTTGCTCAGTAAAATAGATTTTACGACTACGTTTATCATCGCTATCAATGCGACGAACAATAATCGCTTGTTGCTCTAACTGTTTAATTGTTCGCGTTAGCGAAGGCATTTCAATCCCCAAACTGCTAGCCAGTTCTTGTTGTGTAACACCTTGTTTTAAATGATGGATATGGATCATCGCAGTCCAACGAGATTGTGTTAACCCTAAAGGCTCAACAGCGAGAGTAACGGCATCGCGACAGAGTCGGAAAACGCGCCCCATGCTACCGCATAAACTTAAATCTAAAGTTTCATGAAAAGGAGGTGATGAAATCATAATAGTACCTAGTTACTTAGCATGCTAACTAGTTTAACATTACTTAGCATGCTAAGTAAATATTGAAACGCTCTAAAAAAATAACGGCAAAGAGGGCTTTAAAAACGATTTAATATCACTGTGTTGAGCAAATTAGCGAATAATCCAATGGGGGAGGAATTGTGAACCAAGTAACATTATAAGGAGGCTATTTTATTAATTTTTTCATCGTTACCTCTTCTTAAGGCTGAACGGCTAATAACTGAGTTATTTCTTGCTCATATTGCGCTTTTTTACTGTTCTTAAAGCCAATATGGCGATATTTTATTTTGCCATCACGGCCGTACACATAACTACTTGGCATACCGAGTAAATCGAATTGTTTGCCTATTAGTGCATCAGGATCATAAATAATAGGAAAATCAGCGGGAGTGTGTGCTAAAAAATCAACCGCATCTTGATGCTCAACATCTAAGTTAACTGCCAACACCGTAAAGCCTTGCGATTGGTATTTTGTTTGCATTTCATTAAGCCAAGGAAAAGACTTACGACAAGGTGTACACCACGAAGCCCAAAAATCTAAAAATACCACTTGGCCTTTAAGCTCTGCTAACTTATCGGTTAGTTGTTGCTGACTGGAGATAACTGGCACAACGGTTTCTTTACTTAACACTGGCGCACTCGCCATAGCAGTAAAAAGTGCCGTCACAAGCATAAACCGTGATACAGACCGAGAAAAAATCACCACTTTTTAAGCCCCTAAAAATAATTAGTTTAACAATAGCAGGCAATTCTTAAGAAATACTTAAGACAAGCCTAACTATAACTTTCGCTCAAAGCACACTATCTATCAGTGCAGCAGCAGGAACCTTAAACTAATCTATGAGGGAAGACTCGATTAGAAATTTAATCGGGTATTAACTTAAAAAGGGGGAATTAGCAGTTAGCTTTGATGGCCAGCAAGCTGGCCTAAGTGTAGTAACAAATGGCCGTAAACTTTAGAAATTGAGTAAGTTTGCGGGTGAGTACTGATCAGTGAGTACTTTTGTATCGCTAGGCCAGTCTTTATTATCTTTGGTCGAAATCATCCCTTCGCTCACCGCTTTGATATCAACGCGATAGGGGGCTAATAACGGGGTTAGCTTTTCTATTCGCTGTGCTAGCTGCACAGGACTTGGAAATTTATTAAAGCCAGCTAAAATAATTCGATTACTATTTTTCTCAGTGCTCACATTAATAAAGTCACCAAATACCGCTTCATAAGTGGCAGATTCATGCTCATAAAGTTTGCTTGATGAAAAGGTATTTGCCGCTACTACGCCACCATCAGCCAGTACACTTTTCACTTCCGCAAAAAACTCTTTAGTAAGTAAATGCTCAGGGATGTAATCACCATTAAATGCATCAAGAATAATCCAGTCATACTTGGCTTGTTGGATTGCTGCGCGTTTAATAAAAATACGCCCATCTTGTACTTTCGAAGTAACTTTATCGTTCTCTTTAAAAGCAAAATAATCACGCGCCACTTTTATAACTGCGGGATCAATTTCAACATTTTCAATCATTGCGTCAGGATATAGCTCGCTGATCACATTTGATAAGGTGCCGCCGCCAAGCCCGATAATGAGTACATTTTTTGGATTGTCTATCAGTAGTAAACTGGCAAAAGTGAGTTTGGTATAATTAAACACTAGCTTTTGTGGGTTGCTTTTATATATGCAACTTTGACTGCTTTTACGGGCTTTTTCGTCAAACTTTAAACAGCGTAAATCGCCGGTCTCTTCAACTAAAATATTACGATAAAGCGACCGCTCTTGATGGATCACCTTAGCTTGGCTGCTAAACCCAATTAACAGTAAGGTCACGAGTAAATACTTAAACATTGTGTTTCTCCTTGTTAGCTAATTGATTTACGCCAATTGCCAATAAACCTAATAGCCCTAATGTCGTCGCGAAACCCAAAATAATGGTATTCACATCAAACGCTAGCACCATGTAAAACGAGGTAATAATAGTCCCTAAGGCACTGCCTAAGGTGCTGACAAAATACAAGCCGCCAGCGACTTGGCCGCTGTGCTCGCTATCGGTCACTAATAAACGCACAGAGTAAGGCGAAATCATGCCTAAAATAATAGTAGGGACAAAAAACAACGCTGTAGAGGCCAATAACGAGCCATAACGGCTGTCTTCTATGTGAGAAAAAATATACGCCATAATTGGCTGGGCAAATAATGCAATGGGCAGCACCATAATACTGGCAACTAAAAATATTAAACCGTATTTGGTTAACGAAGGCTGGCGAATTGAAAGCTTTCCTCCCAATAAATAGCCAAACGATAAGCTGAGCATAAACACAGTAATAATACTGCCCCAAATATGCACACTACTACCAAAAAAAGGCGCTAAAATTCGCCCGCCAAGTAGTTCTATTCCCATAATACTAAAGCCGCTACTAAAGGCTAAAAAATAAATTAAAGCATTGGTTTTTAAAGTCATGTAATTATCATTTTGTAACTTATTTGAAGCACTATACTAACGTGATGTAAACATAGCCGCCAGTGTAATAATTAATCGAGCTAACATAACTCAAAGCTACTTTTATAAACCAAGACAGTCTCACTTTAGTTATGGGGCAACATAAAGTCAGCCATCATAGAATAGGGATTAATTTCGCTAGCCTGCAAAGTATTAATGCGCCAAATATGATGCATGTTGTTTAGCAACTGTTAACCCCCTTTACAGTCTTTATTAACTTTAAAACCACGACTCTTTTTACATCATCTAGGCAAAGACTCAATGAATAAGTAAAAAAGTAGTAAGTTTAAAACGCTGCACTTACGCGCAGCGTTGATTACGTTTTAAAACTGATAACTTACGCGGGCAGAAAAGTTACGCCCGGGCTGAGTATATTGGCTAAAATCAGCCCCCTGAGATTGCCCTGCAATCAGTTCAAAGGGTACATATTTTTTATCTAGCAGGTTAATTACGCCCACATTTAGCTGCCATGTTTGCCATTCATAACTTGCGTATAAATCCACAATACCGTAACCATATCCTTGCGTTGTTTTATCACCACTTGCATCTCGCACTACATCAGACTGTGATTTAGCAAAGCGCCATGCTGCGGTCCAATCAATATCGCCAAGTGCTGTTGTTAACTGTATTGAACCGTTAAATGGACTGATACTGGTTAACGGCTCGTCTGTTTCTTTGTTTTCGCCTTCAACATATGCAACATTTGCCTCAACTAAAACATTATCGCTTACATGCATCAACAAGCTCGCTTCAACTCCGCTGATCTGTGTTTCACTAATATTTTGGTATTGGTAAAAAGTTTTATTTACATTCGGTATGAACGTTGGCTCAACACCTGCAATTGCAACATCAATAAAGTCATCATAAGCGGCGTAAAATGCGCTTAAAGTAACGTTGATATCATTACCAGAAAAGCGCATGCCAAGCTCATATGAGTCGCTGCTTTCGGGTGCTAAATCTGCGTTTGGTAATATTTGATAAAATGGTTCAACACCATGGCTTTGATAAGCTTGATCATGCGGGGGAATTTTAAAACCACGTACATATTGCCCATACCAAGATAAATTATCATTAACTTGATAAATCATCCCAAGTTTTGGTGAAAACGCAGATTCGGTAATGTCATCAAGCTCAGCATCGCTATAAAGCTCATCATCTTTAGCTGCTAATGAATAATAATCAAAGCGTACACCTGCAATCAAAGACCACGCGCTATTTGCAAATTTAATATTGTCTTGCATAAAAACGCCCACTAAAGAGGTATCAGCGCCAGGAAAAGCTTTTTGTTTTTGATCTGTAAAATCGACTGTTCCATCAGCCAATAAGCGTGTTTTATAACGTGGACGTGTTGTATCGTATATATCTACGTCAGCACCATAAACAAAGTTGTGGGTCGCATCTTGTAAGGCTATTTTTTTATTAAATACAGCCCTTAACCCTAAAATATCTTGTTCAAAGCCATAGTCGTTGTAATCGGTATGCGCTGCTGTAGCACTAATTTGATCACTTTGCTGCTCATAACGACTAAACGATACTTGCCAATGCCATTGATCAAACGCTGCTGTGGCCGCTTTTGAGTCGTAATCCAGCGCTAGCGACCAATTAGTATTTTCGTCTTTAGTTTCTTGGCTCGCTTTGGTGATTACTTGTTCAGTAGTTTGATTAAAATAATCTAAGGTGTATTTTAACGTGCGCTTTTCATCAAGTTGCTGCTCTAGTTTAACCAATAACGAATCTGATTTAGCATCATAACCAGGTAGGTTTTCAGTAAAGTTTTGTACTTCTTCGCTATCTCGGTGGCTATAAACGGCACTAACACCTAAATCTCCCAAATCTTTAGCCGCAGTAATATCTACCGACATTTGATTACTCTGACCTTGATATCCAAGCGCCACTTGAGCAAAACTATTTTCGTTTAATAAATAATCGCTCGGATCTTTAGTGGTGATCACCACAATACCACCCAGTGCATCTGAACCATACAATGAAGACGCGGCTCCCTTGGCAACTTCAACTTGCTTTATCCCAGCGACATCAAAATAGCTACGGCCAACCAAATAGCCGTCTCCGCCAGCATAACCATCGTTAGTTCGACGGCCATCTTTAATAAACACCACGCGGTTACCACCGACTCCTCTAATTGAAAGCGTTTGAGCCGCAGAGCCACTGCCCGTGCTTGATATACTGGGGTCATAACGAAACATTGTTTGTAAATCAACAGCCAATTTACGTTCTATGTCTTGCTCTGTAATCACAGTTACAGAGCCTGTTACGTCTTCAAGTTTTTGTTCAAACCGAGAACCACTGACAACAATATGCTCACCAATTGTCTCCTCGGCAATGGCAGAGCCCGAACCAATTAGTAACGTTGCTAAAGCAGTAAGTTGAAAAGAAGGAAAATTCACATTAACTCCAAATGATAATTGTTGTTATTTAGTAGGAAAGGGATGTTACAACTAACTAAAAACAAGATCAATTATTTATGATAATCATTTTCATTTGCATTTGGTTGAGTGTAATAATCGAAAATAATGATTGGAGTTTTTTTATGAGATACCTTTTTATATTGATTTTATTGACTGTTCCCCCCCTAAGCGCGCAGGAGCGTATAGTGAGTGCTGGCGGTACATTAACTGAAATTATTTTTGCCTTAGATAAGCAAGATACCCTTGTCGCGGTGGATCAATCGAGCCTATATCCAAAGCAAGCGACACAGCTCGATCAAATTGGTTATTACCGTGATTTAGCCGCAGAAGGTGTACTTTCGGTGCGCCCAACTAAACTCTTAGCACTTGAAGGAGCAGGACGAGCACAAGCGCTTGCACAAATAGAAGCCACTGGTGTAGAGCTTATCCACTATAAAAAACCAAACTCAATTAATGACTTACTAAATCTTGTTAAACGCCTTGGTAAAGACTTAAATGCGAACAACAAAGCCCAAGCGCTGGTAGCCCAAATAAAAAATTCATTGCCCCCAAAAGCGACCATCGAAACACACAGCGCTTTATTTTTACTCTCAGCTAATGAGCGCGGGCTTGTTACTGCGGGCACTGACACGGTTGCTGACTTATTACTTGATTATGCTGGAGTCACTAATTTAGGCGCTACGCACAAAGGTTTTAAAGTAATAAATAACGAAGTACTTGCCGTAAAACAGCCCGATTTTTTAATCGCACCAGCCCATGTTGTTTATAGCCTTGGCGGTAAAGAGGCTTTTTGTAATCAACCAACACTGCGCTTATTAACAGCTGCAAAGCAGTGCCGATTATTGGTGATGGATAGCCTGCTATCACTGGGAATGTCGCCGCGCATAGCCACGGGTATTAAAGAATTAAGCGACTATAAAGCTACCTTATGAACACATTAACTTTGAGCCGTTTTAAGCCTGTTTCTATAGCTGCAAACCAAAAGTGGATGCTGCTAATTACTGTGTGTATTTTTGCTCTAGCACTACTGAGCATCGGATATGGCCCCGCAGGCTGGGATTGGCGTTTAGCCATCGCATGGATTGCCCCAGAGTATTTTAATCAATTTGATGCGCTACAAATCAATGTGGTCACGCAAATACGTCTACCTCGATTTGTACTAGCTGTATTGGTTGGCTTAGTGCTTGCCCAAACTGGCGCTGCAACGCAAGCTTTGTGTCGTAATCCTTTGGCTGATCCATCAATTATTGGTATTAGCGCAGGCGCAGCCATGGTCGCGGTCGCCTTTATAGCATTTAGCGCCCAGTTTAATTTTAATGCTCAATACTATTTACCTTATGCCGCATTTTTAGGGGCATTGTTAGTGACCTCTTTAGTGTATTTAATTGCTAAGCAGCATAGGCAGGTCAATATAACCACACTAATTTTAGTGGGGGTTGCGATCAATTCTTTATCCTTTGCTGTTATTGGCTTATTAAGCTATTTCGCTGACGATAGTGCGCTTAGATTAATTAACTACTGGACGATGGGCTCATTAGGTGGTGCCAATTGGGATGCCATAACTCAAGCAACACCATTATTGCTACTGAGTATTCTTGGTCTGTGGCGACTCAAAGAACCGATGAACTTACTATTGATTGGCGAGTCTCAAGCACAGTATTTAGGTGTCAACACAGACAAGCTTAAACTGTATGTAATTATACTCGTGGCATTAGGTGTTGGTGCCGTTGTAGCACTTACTGGCTTGATAGGTTTTGTTGGCTTAGTTGTGCCACACATTGCCCGTTTAATGGTTGGCCCGCATTTACGTAAAATGTTACCGCTGTGCATGTTATTAGGCGTTGTTGTGCTGCTGCTTTCTGACTGGTTAGCACGTTTAGTTGTTATGCCTGCAGAGTTACCCATTGGTATTATTACCGCGCTACTTGGCGCACCTTTGTTTATTTATCTGATCATTAAAACTAAGCGAGGGTAATGATGATTACTTTTAATAACCTAAGTGTTGGTTTTGGCAATCACAGTGTTTTAAAAAACATAAGTGGGCACATTGCAAAAGCTCAACTAGTCGCGCTGATAGGCGAAAATGGCGCAGGAAAATCAACACTGCTGCATGCTTTAGCCGGGCATTATGACTTTAAAGGCGAAGTACGGTTTAACAATTATCCTCTGAGTACATTGTCTCAAGCACACTTAGCCACTCAACGAGCAGTAATGATGCAAAGCAATCTTGTTGGCTTTGATTTTAGTGTATTTGAGCTCATTGCAATGGGACGCTACCCCTATGCCGAGTCTCTTAAAATGCAAGCTGAAAAAGTCCACAAGTATGCCGCACTCATGGACTTAACCCAGTACTTATCCCGCCGTGTCAGTAAGCTTTCAGGCGGTGAGCAACAGCGCGTTCATATGGCGCGTACTTTGGCTCAATTAGATGCTTTTTCTACTCATACCAAGCCTAAATTGATGCTGCTTGATGAACCTACATCAGCACTAGATATGCGCCATCAACATGCTCTATTGAGTTGTGTTAAAGCATTTGTAGAGCAGGGCAACAGTGCCATTATAGCCATTCACGATTTAAATTTGGCCAGCCTTTACGCAACCGACGCTATTTTATTACACGATCAAAAAATACTCGATAGCGGGCCAATAAACACAGTACTTACAGAATCTAATTTACAACAAATGTACGCCATGAAACTGCATGTTAATTTTCATCCATATAACAATGCACCCATGGTTTTTTCTCAACGTCAGGAGTTTTCATGAGAGAGCAAGCATTAAGCGATGCACAAAAGCTGGTTTTTAAAACCCATGCTGGTGTTATGTCGACTATTTCTTACAACTTAAGAGGTTATCCGTTTGGTTCGGTAACCCCTTATATGTGTGATGAGCAAGGCCGCATCTACTTTTTTATTAGCGATATAGCCCAACACACTAAAAACTTAAAGCACGATTCTCGAATGAGCTTAACTATTTTTGATGCCGCTGACCGTGGCGACCAAAACGAGCATGGCCGAGTCACATTGGTGGGCGATGGTTGTGAAGTTGCAGGCCCTCAGGCCGAAATACTGCTTAACAAATACATAGCGTTATACCCAGAAGCTGACAGTTATCGGAACGCCCACGACTTTAAATTATGGCAATTAGATGTTGTGCGAGTTCGCTTTATTGGCGGCTTTGGGAAAATATTTTGGCTTGAAAAAGATGAGTGGCAAAGCGCTGCTAAAAGCTGGGACGAAGATCAAGAACAAAGCATGATCACCCACATGAATGAAGATCATCAAAATGCAATGGCGCTAATATTAGCTCAGCATTATTGCGTATCAGATAATGCACCGGTTATGAGTGGCATACTGCCACAGGGGTTTTATATTCAAAGCCAACAACGTAATTATTTTATTAGCTTTGAAAACGTGTGCGAGACACCACAAGCAGTGCGAAAAGCGCTTGTTGCCTTAACCACAAATGCTCGCAATAGCATAGAAGAGCCAGCATAAGAAAACAAATGAATCACATGTGTGGTTATAACGCTTAGCACTACTAACCCAGTAGTGCATTTTCGGTATCAGAGGCCGCAGTAACTAAGCTGCGGCTGTTACAATTTAACACTGATGCCAATAAATTTAGTATGCACCTGCGCTGTAAATAAGCTCATAACTGTGGCTGTAAATCTCGAGAATGTTACCAAACGGGTCTTCCATGTAGATCATGCGATACGGTTTTTCACCTGGATAGTAGTAACGGGGTGCTTCCATACGCTTTTTACCGCCAGCTTCAACAATACGCTCAGCAAGGCCTTCTACATCTGGATCTTGAACACAAAAATGAAATATACCGGTTTTCCAGTATTCAAAGTTGTCAGCTGGGTTTTCTTGATTTTTAAACTCAAAAATTTCTACACCAATACGATCACCTGTTGAAAGGTGCGCTATTTTAAATTTTTCCCATTGTTCACCAAATACTTCAGTACACATTTCGCCTATTGGGCTTTTGTCTTCGGTAATTAAAGTCGGCTCCATAATGGTGTACCAACCCATTACTTTGGTGTAAAACTCAACGGCTTTTTCAACATCGGGGACCGAAATTCCAATGTGCGAAAAACTACGTGGATAGGTATGACTCATAATAATGCTCCTGTTTAACTATGCTTAGTTGATGGAGTTAGTTTACGAACCGACCTGTATTAAGTAAAATTATCATTAATCATCATTTTGAGTACGTTTTATAATGATAAATCCTACATGGTTACATACCTTTTGCACCTTAGTGGAAGTAAATCACTTTACCCAAACTGCAGAACGCCTTTATATGACCCAGTCAGGCGTAAGCCAACACATTAAAAAGTTAGAGCAGCAGGTTAATTGCGCATTGCTTGAACGCCATGGCAAGCAGTTTACCCTTACCGCACAAGGGCAAGGCTTATATCAAAAAGGAAGTCAGTTACTAAAAGAGTGGCAGTTTTTAGAGCAACAACTGCATGACGACTCACCCTACAGTGGCAATATAAAGATTCAATCACCAGGCAGTTGCGGGCTTAAGTTTTATAATCAATTACTTGATTTACAAGGGCAACATAAAGCACTCACTATTGATTATCGCTTTGCCCCAAACGAAAGCGTGGAACAGGCCGTTGCTAATCACAATGCTGATATTGGTTTTTTAACTCAAGCCCCAACACTCAGCGAGGTTACCAGCCATAAAATCGGCCAAGATGCACTATTATTAATTACACCAATCGATTACCAAACTCCAAGCTGGCAAAACTTATGCGAACTTGGCTTCATTGCTCACCCTGATGCAAAGCATCATGCGCAATTATTATTAAGCGAAAACTACGCGGAATTTGAACACATTGAGCAAATAAAGCGCTCTGGTTTTTCAAACCAAATTAATTTAATTCTTGAACCTGTCAGCCTTGGTCTAGGTTTTACTGTGCTACCAGCACATGCTGTGAGTGCATTTAGTAAACCACAGTTGATTAACGTCCATCCATTACAGCACCCGATCAGCGAATCTATTTATGTGTGTTATCACCGTAATCGGCCTTTGGCAAAACGAATGAGTAAAGTGATCGAGGTGATCAAAGCTGGGCTGTAACTGTTTGCAAAAAAGTGAAGTCGTTGCAACAAAAGGTTTAATCACCAACAAAAAATAAACCTTTTTTATAGCGTATTTATTAAATACTTCATGCTTTTTCTGTTAAGTTAATACTGAGTATTAATGCTAAAGGATAGTCTCAATGGAAGTAAAACAGCTAGCAAGTAAGACCTTAACCGGCTTAAAAGTAAGAACATGCAATGCCAATGAAATGAATACTGGCACAGCAAAGATAGCTGAGCTTTGGCAAAAATTTGGCGAAAAATATACCTCAAAACTCACAAAAGACAGTAAAGTCTTTGGTGTTTACACTAACTACGAGAGCGATGTGACCGGTGATTTTGATGTCATTGCCTGTAGCGATGAGCAATCAATTAACCTTCGTGATTCAGTAACAGTTACAACGCACGCAGGGAGTTATTTAGTCTTTAGTGGCGAAGGCGAAATGCCCGACGCTATAATTGATTTATGGGGTGAAATTTGGCAATACTTTAGCTCAGATGATTGTCGTTACACTCGTACTTATACCAGCGACTATGAATATTATAAAACCGCAACTGAAGTAGAAATAGCGATCGCAATTGCTGAATAAATAAGGAGTCTGTCGCTGTTCAAATGAGCGCTGAGTTCCTTTTTTTCGTGGGGGGGAGTGTGGGATTTCGCACTTCCCCAATTAAAAATAAGTCTACACTCCATACCTAGATCACTTTAACAAAGCGAATGCAGAGACGGTAAGCATGGCTACGACTGTTCTTATTTAATCAATATATGTTCACAAAATTAACTTGGCTTTAAAAAGAAAAGTAAATAAAGCTTGTTATATGGTTTAAGTTACTGTTATCCTGCTCTGCATCGGGTTGATAGAAAGCCCTGTTTATTTGTAAGTACCACGTTGTTATTAGTAATAATCCTTCGCGCTATCCTCAGTTAAATGCTTGTTTTCTTCCTGTTAAATTGCCTACATTAAGGCGAACTTTTATAAATTCTTAGGATTCTATTATGTCTACTACAACAACTGGTTCAGTAAAATGGTTTAACGAAGCTAAAGGTTTTGGTTTTATTGAACAAGAGTCAGGCCCTGACGTTTTTGCTCATTTCAGCGCAATCTCAAGCGATGGCTTTAAGACTCTAGCTGAAGGCCAACGTGTACAGTTTACTGTTACTCAAGGTCAAAAAGGCCCGCAAGCTGAAAATATCGTTTGCATCTAATTTTTAATTAATGGGTTAGTGATAACCCGTTAATGCACTATAAGTTTGAAAGAAATTCTGTTTATTTGTACGTACCACGTTGTTATTAGTAATAATTCATCGCGTTATCCTCAGTTAAATACTTGTTTTTTCAGCTAAACCGCCTGATTTTAGGCACACTTTTATTAATATCTAGGATATCTATTATGTCTACTACTACAACTGGTACAGTTAAATTTTTCAACGAAGCTAAAGGTTTTGGTTTTATCGAGCAAGAGTCAGGTCCTGACGTTTTCGCTCATTTCAGCGCTATCAGCGGTGACGGCTTCAAAACTCTAGCTGAAGGCCAACGTGTACAGTTTACTGTTACTCAAGGTCAAAAAGGCCCACAAGCTGAAAACATCGTTTGTATCTAAACGATTGTTTTAGTTAATACGTTTTAACGTATTAAAAGCCCACTGATATTAATTTATCAGTGGGCTTTTTAATGTCTGCGCTATTTTGCATAAAGCCAATCTAAACCTTGGATCAGCGTGGTTGGAAATGCCGTCGCATGTTTTGCGCCATCTATTATAGAAAACTGCAATTGCACCTGCTGATCATTACTTTGCCGTATTTTGTCAGCAAGCTTGTTCGCTCCCGTTACCATATCTTGCCCTTCGCCAAATTCAGATGTCTCTTTACTACCTACCGATAAGTAAACCCTAACGTTTTGCTTAGCTTTAGTAATCGGCTGAGATAGTATGCTCTCATTATCAAACCACACCGACGGGCTACCGATAATGTAACTTTCAAACATATTAGGCTGAGTAAAAAGCACATAAGCGGCAAATAAACCGCCAAGAGAATTTCCCACTAAAGTACGTTGCTTTGGCTTTATTCGGTAGTTAGCTTTCATATGTTCAAACACCACATCAGCTATAAAATCGATATGTTGCGCGGCTTTACCGGTCTCTAACTGCCAATCTTTGGCTTTACTTGGGGTGAAATCACGTATTCGGCTTGATGAGCCTTTAGATCCTTGCGAATAACCAATGGCAACGAGTATTGCTTCATCCATTTTACCGCTGTTCATAGGAAAACGTGTCGCTCCCGATGCCACTTGAAACGCATACGAGCCATCGAGCAAGTAAACAACAGGGTATGTTTTATCCTTATTTCGACTGTAGCTTCGCGGGAGCTTTATAAATACTGGATAGCTCACCTTGCTTTGCTGATCGATAAGTTTAACCACCGAGCTTCTGGGTATTTCAAATGCCTGTTCGGCCGCGCTACTAAAAGTGATAAGTAGCATCGCAGCTAATAATAAATATTTCACTATAATCCTTGTTTAGTTAAAAGCGTTAAAACAAAATTAAAAGTCTTCACGCCCTTGGAGCTCAGTAAAATCACTCATAATCCATTTTAGATAGCCAGCTCTGGTTTTTAGTAATTCAAACCACTGAGTCACTCGCTCCGGCAATGTTATTGCTAACCCCTGAGATGTTAGGCGATGTAAAATGGCTCCCACACAAATATCAGCCAGGGTCATTTTACCACCGGCAAGATAGGGGGCATGACTTAGCTGTTGTTCAATTATCTGTAAGCATTGCTCGCACTCTTGTATGTCCCGTGTGATTTGCTCCATACAACGGTTTTTTTGCGTTTTACGGTAATAGCCCCAAAATGTGGCCATAAAAGCAGGTTGAAAAATCACCTGTGACCAATCCATCCAGCGCTCATATAACGAACGCTGATAGGGCGATGCATAATACCAATCTGTAGTGCCATAACTTGCCGCCAAATAGCGTAGTACACTGTGCGACTCCCAAATAACATTATCGCCATCCACAAGTACCGGCACTTTTTGCAACGGGTTCAATGCTAAAAAGTCATCACTATCAAGGCCGCCAAAACGACCACCCACTTCAATATGCTGATAACTCATGCCCAGCTCATCCAGAAACCAGAGTACTTTTTGTACGTTAAACGAGGTTGTTCTTCCATAAACTTTCATTGTAATTCCTATTATTGATAATCAACCAAACTGAGATTTTCTTTTTTACACACGTTAATAATCGACTCTCGCTTAGCTAAGCGACGTAAATACTTGTTGAGGTACTCAAAAGAAAGCGGTGGTTGTTTTAGTTCATCCGCCCATATCGCAAGCATAAACAAGTAAAAATCGCAGATGCTAAGTTGCTCACCAACTAAGAATGTTTGATTTTCCAGCTGGGCATCCAGTAAAGCAAATATGTCGGCAATTCGCTTTTCTTGTGCAGCGACAATGGCACTGATATGACTGCTATCGATACTATGGCGCTGCGGATAAAAGTAGACCATGAGCTCAGCTTGCAAGGTATTCGTTAGATACATCATCCATTGCAAGCACGCAGCTCGATTGTGCTCACCTATTTGCGGAATAAGCATCTTAGCAGGATGTGCTTCAGTAAGATGAATACAGATAGCGGCACTTTCAAAAACGACTTGTTGAGCGTCCAATAATGTAGGTATTCGCCCTGCGGGGTTCAAGGATAAATAACTGGCTGCTTTATGAGCCTCGTTTTTTCTATCCACTAAAATTAATTCAAAATCAGTTTGCAGTTCTTCGAGGATAAAGTGCGGCGCCATACTGGCGTTGAGCGGGTAATAAAATAGTTTGTACACAATAAGTCCTTGTTACACTTTAATATCAACCATACATTAAACTACCACCGATTTATAATACTCTGTAAACCCTGTAAGTATATTTGTTGTAGCAATTGCCGATAAAATTAGCCCCATCACACGGCTAATAACGCTGGCGCCACTACTGCCAACCACTTTACTGATATAGCCCGATAGCAGCATTAATATATAAACCACAATCAAAACAGATAGCATAACTAACGCTGTTTGCAGTTGTTCCCAAATACTAAAAATAGCGTTTTCTGTTAACAATACAGCCGTTAAAATAGCGCCAGGACTGGCAATCGAGGGAACAGCAATCGGATAAATAGCGGTTTCTTTATCCGATTTAACAAGCAGCTTGAGTTCTTCTTCGGGTTTGCTATCACCAAATATCATACTCAATGCAAATAAAAATAAAACAATTCCCCCTGAAATTTGAAACGCAGGTAAGGGAATAGATAAGGCTTTTAAGATTATTTCGCCAATCACGACAAAAAATATCAGCACTGCGGCCGAAGCCAATGTAGCCATTAGTGCAATGCGCCGTTTCGTTTTTGCATCGTACTTTTCGGTCACGGCAACAAATACTGGCACCGTGCCTATGGGGTCAATAACAGCAAAAAAAGTAATAAAAACAGCAATAAAGTCAATCATGCATTTTCCACCCTATTTTAATAGCTGTTTAGAAAGTAACATTTTAATTTAAACAATTGGATTAATTTTAAATATTTATAAGCAAACTGCCACAGTTGATTAGCGCGCTATATTTATAGCTTAAGTACTGATGTTAATTTTCAAAAGGGCCCACCATTAAAAAAGGGTTTTGCATGGCTGTAGCTAACTTACTTTAGGAAACTGCATCTAATTTATAGATGGCTGCAATCGTTTTAAAGTATTGATCTAGATCTAGTTTTTAATCGTTAATATTCTATATTGGTATAAGGGATGAACTTCAACAAGGTTTATCAATCAAAGTATTACATTCAGTAGCAAGTTAATTGTTATGAACTAAGCTTTTCAACATAGCGATTTATAGACCGAGTTTTATATTCCGATAAAGGAGCTAAAAATGAGCAATTCAGGTGCGGGTAAATGCCCAATCATGCATGGTAGCAATACACAATCGTCTAATTCCAATACTGATTGGTGGCCAAAGGCCTTAAATTTAGACATTCTTCATCAACACGATACTAAACCTAATCCCTATGGCGATGACTTTAATTACGCTGAAGAATTTAAAAAATTAGATCTTGAAGCCGTTAAAACCGATTTAAAAAATCTGATGACACAAAGCCAAGATTGGTGGCCTGCCGATTGGGGTCATTATGGTGGCTTGATGATCCGTATGGCGTGGCACTCAGCAGGATCATACCGTTTAGCTGATGGCCGTGGTGGTGGCGGTACAGGTAACCAACGCTTTGCTCCTTTGAACTCATGGCCTGATAACGCTAACCTTGATAAAGCACGTCGCTTACTTTGGCCTATCAAGAAAAAATACGGTAATAAGTTATCGTGGGGCGATTTAATTATTTTAGCCGGCAATATGGCTTATGAATCAATGGGTTTAAAAACCTTTGGTTTTGCCGGCGGGCGTGAAGACATTTGGCATCCAGAAAAAGACGTCTATTGGGGCGCGGAGAAGCAATGGCTTGCGCCAAGTGATGAACGTTACGACAACGTAGCAAAACCAGACACCATGGAAAACCCGTTAGCTGCAGTGCAAATGGGGTTAATTTATGTTAATCCAGAAGGCGTAAACGGCCAACCAGATCCACTCAAAACTGCGGCACAAGTACGCGAAACTTTTGCTCGCATGGCGATGGATGACGAAGAAACAGCAGCGCTCACGGTGGGCGGCCATACGGTGGGTAAAACCCATGGCAATGGCAGCGAAGAGAATCTTAGCCCAGAGCCTGAAGCCGCAGATGTATTTGAGCAAGGCCTAGGTTGGAACAACCATAAAACGCGCGGGATAGGCCGCGATACTATGACATCAGGCATTGAAGGTGCGTGGACAACTCACCCAACTAAATGGGATAACGGTTATTGCTATCTACTGTTAAATTACGAATGGGAGCTTACCAAAAGTCCAGCGGGTGCAAACCAATGGGAACCGGTAAACATTAAAGAGGAAGATAAACCTGTTGATGTTGAAGATCCATCAATTCGCTTAAACCCGATTATGACCGATGCCGATATGGCAATGAAGATGGACCCAAGCTATCGCAAAATTATTGAACGTTTTTATAATGATTTTGACTATTTCACTGATGTGTTTGCACGGGCTTGGTTTAAACTCACTCACCGTGACTTAGGCCCTAAATCTCGCTATTTAGGTGCAGATATACCAAGCGAAGATTTGATCTGGCAAGATCCCATCCCAAGCGTAGATTACACATTATCTGATGCTGAAATTAGCGAACTTAAAGACAAACTGCTAAATGCAGGCATTAGCGCCAGTGACTTGATCAGCACTGCATGGGATAGCGCCCGTACTTATCGTGGCTCTGATCACCGTGGTGGTGCCAACGGTGCACGCATTCGCTTAAACCCGCAAAAAGATTGGCAAGGTAACGAGCCTGAAAAACTTGCTAAGGTGTTAACGGCCCTTGAAACAGTACAAGCAAGTTTAAGCAAACCGGTGAGTTTAGCGGACTTAATTGTACTTGGCGGTACAGCAGCCGTTGAGCAGGCAGCAAAAGCTGCGGGTGTCGATATCACCGTACCATTTGCAGCAGGTCGCGGCGATGCGAGCGACGACATGACCGATGCAGAGTCGTTTGATGTATTAGAACCAATTCATGATGGCTTTAGAAACTGGCAGAAAAAAGATTATGCTGTTTCAGCCGAGGAGCTACTTTTAGAGCGAGCACAACTGATGGGGTTAACAGCCCCTGAAATGACAGTACTACTTGGTGGGATGCGTGTACTAGGCACTAACCACAGTGGCAGCCAGCATGGTGTATTCACCGATAATGTAGGCACATTAAGCAATGATTTTTTTGTTAACCTAACCGATATGAACTATCGCTGGGAACCGGCAAGTAAAAGCACGTATAACATTGTTGAGCGCAGCTCCGGTAATACAAAATGGACCGCGACCCGCGTAGATTTAGTGTTTGGCTCTAACTCTATTTTACGAGCCCTTGCTGAATTTTATGCGCAAGACGATAACAAACAGCGCTTTGTACAAGACTTCGTTAATGCATGGGTGAAAGTAATGAACGCAGACCGCTTTGATATTTAATTAGAGCAAAAAAACAGTTTATAACTTAAGCGCGAGAGTTAATATTCTCGCGCTTTTTTATGCTTGTTTAACTTGATAACAGAATTACTTAATTATCTTTGCAGTCATGCAGTGATGTCTTTTTTGACATATCAATGATTAGACATTGCTCAGGTAGCGCATTGCTAAGATTACTATAAATAGAGAAAGCTTGCGTAAGTGCTATTTTTAGCTGACAAAGAGTCCCGTCATTATTACTTTTTCTAGCCAATTTATTTTTACATTCAGCCGTGCTATTTAATAATTCTCTCATAGTTTGGTAAGTCTGTTGTGTGGACTCACTTATATCAGCGAAAGCCAGTGAGCCGGCATTACGCACTAAATAAAAATCAGCAATAAAATCCAGCACTGTTTTAGTCTGCAATTGTTGCTGTTGTACTTTTGATAGCCCACTGTCATCACTCAGTAAGGAAATAACCTCTAATAACGACATTTTCTGTACTTTATCGCGAAAGTCCGCGGGCCACTCACGAGGGATAAATCGCCACCTCGCCAATGCTTGTAAGTGTTGCTTACTAAAACTTTGATAGTTCTTAGCCGTTAAAATACGTTTATCCCATACTTGTGCAGGCGCATTCTTTTGTAAATAGTCATGCTCTGTTTGGTAAGCGCTAAATAACGTATCAAAATGAGGCACATCATCAATCGTTATTGTATCGACTTTAGCGAGTTGGTTATTGAGAGTAACTAATTTGTAAGCAGGCCGATAAGCCGCTATCGAAGGGGCTTGTATATTAAATAATGTATTATGCTCAGTTTCAATAATTGCAGTGTCATTCATGTGCATATGGCCACCAATATGCAGCTTTAAACCTGTTTCTGCTAACAACTTACGGGTATTAAGTTCAGGCTCTCGAGCTAGCTGAAATGCAGACTCACCAAACAAAGATTTAATCGACTGCGTTTGGCCATCGTAAAACTCCCCCATCGGAAAATGACTAAACGCAACTAAGGTTTTATGTTGCTCTTTCGCGCGTTTAACAACATTGGTGATCCATTTCATCAAATAAGGTTTTTCAGTCAATACTTTGTTATAACCCGCATTGCCAGATCCTTGAAACACTAACGTGCCATTTTTAAACTCAGGAACATACACGTTCGCATCAATAGCCAATAACCAAAGTCCTGCAACAGGTTCAACTAAATAGCTGGTATCGGGTACTTGCTTACAACGTGATTGGTCATTCTGCGCGCATTGGGTATAACTGCGATCAGTGAGCAACGCCTGCTTGCCAAATGGTGTTTCCCACAGCAAATCGCGGTTATCTGGCTGCAAACCAAATGGTGCCATTATCTCTACAAGCTCTTGATAACCAGCATGCGCGATTTTATCGCTGCATACTAATGAGTGATTATCTTTAGCTAC
The DNA here is from genome assembly GCF_052850545.1 of Pseudoalteromonas sp. 1181_04. NCBI lineage: Bacteria > Pseudomonadati > Pseudomonadota > Gammaproteobacteria > Alteromonadales > Pseudoalteromonadaceae > Pseudoalteromonas > Pseudoalteromonas sp. 1181_04. The sequence continues at coordinate 156,383 of NZ_VXCS01000005.1, read as the reverse complement.
ATGTTCACAACGAGGATGATCGGTTGAATAAATACCAATTTGCTGGCCTTTAGAACCCAAAAAGTCTGATTTTCCGCCGGCGGTTTTAAATGGCCGAACCGGATCATGATTACCTGGAATAGCAAAAAAACGCATACCGTACTTTTTTGCATAATCGTCTAGTATCGTTTTTAAACCATTAAGATGCACAGGTTGGCCATCATCAGTAAAATCCCCAGGCAGGGCAACTAGCTTTACGCCTTTAGCGGCAATATCATCAAGGGTGGCGATTAACGCAAAGTAGTTTTCATTAAATAAGCGAGTTGAATGAATTTGCGCCTGCATGCTGCGAATGCTCACCGCATCCTTTGCTTTATCGACTGGTATGCCCGCAAACCCCGCATCAGAAAAGTCCCCATAAATATCGTGAAAGTGAATGTCGGGAACAAAGGCTATTTGGGTGTTTGTAGCCGGCGCAGCAAAAAGCGGTGTACTGCTCAAAAAAATGAGCAATGAAATGAGAAACTTCATTTTAAATATCCTGTGACTGGAACACTTTAAACAAAAAAACCGGAAGCAAAATGCTTCCGGTTATTAGCTTTATAATATATTAAAATATTGCGCGAACACCTAATGCAAAGCGTCTTCCAGAGAACTCATACATTGATGGGAAAGCTGGATCTAATGTATATCCTTTAGTCGCTTCATCGGTAATATTAATGCCCTCTAATGTGAATTTTACTGAATCATTAATGCTGTAACCAAATGAGACATCTGTTTGACCATACGCATCACGATAAACTGGATACATATCACGCTCAATGTACTCTACGTATTTGTCTTTATAGTTATATGAAATACGCGCATCAAAGCTTTCATTTTCATAATAAAAAGTCAGGTTGTAGGTTTCATCTGCAAGCCCCTCTGGCGGGGTAGGGATACCTAAGTCAGATGCACCCGTTATGGAGTTATTTAATGTCGTGTAGTTAGCATTGACACCAAAACCTTCTAACATGCTACTAAAACGAGCAAATGGAATTTGTGCAATAAACTCAACTCCACTAACATCATACGAGCCTTCGGCATTCACTTTTTGATAAACATCAAAATCATAAACACCGTCAACAGTACCATTATCATTGTACTTAGTTACGCCATTAACAACACCAGTGAGTGATTCACGTACGACGCCTTCAATTTCTTTTTCAAAGTAAGAAACCGCTAATAAGCCGCCATCTTCTAAATACCACTCCAAGCCCAGTTCCCATTGATCAGCATAGGTTGGTTTTAAATCAGGGTTACCATCGCGATATTTAAACTCACTTAAGCTCACTGTACGTTTATAAGCGATATCCGTTAATGATGGACGCATAAGCGTTTGTGATGCCGCAGCACGTAAAACTAAGTCATTATTAAGCTCAAGGGTAAAGTTAATACTTGGCAGTACTTCAGTGTAACCACCACTTTTAGAGACTGGTGTTGACGTATAAGATGTTGAGCCATCATCATTTTGTACTTGGTGATAACCTGATGAATCAACTTTAGTATCAATATAACGCACACCGGTATTCAAGGTTGCGGGCATATCGCCAATATCAAAAGCAAAATCAGCCATTGCATAAATAGCCGTGGTTTTTTCTTCTACTTGATAATATTGGTCTGGTTCGAAATCAACACCAAAGCCTTCATATCTAAGTTGGTTACGAGCATAACGATTAGAAATTTGACTCCAACCTTGTTTAGACGGTACGTCAGATAGATACTCGCCACCATTAACCAAATCTGAAATATTAGTTAGTTCACTGTCAGCTAACGTACGCGTGCCTACCCAAGAGGTATCACCTACTGATGGACCTGTTGCTCGGTTAGTACCATAATTACGCTCTTTTGATTTGTCGGTATACCGCGCCCCAAACTGCAACTTGGTTAACGCAGGGAAGGAATCTAAGCTAAATTGGCGAGAGAAATCCAATTGAGCAGCATATTTATCATCTGAGATTGCTTCAAGATTAACTTCGTTATAGTCAAATAAATAAGCCTCAGGTGAGTTATACATATCAAATGTATCAGGATTATTACTTGGTATAGTTTCTGCGCCTGTGCTGGTATAACGTGAACGTGTTGCACGATAGGCTGTATGTTTTAAATTAGTGGATTCGGTTGTTTTATCTGCGCCACTATAACCCACTAAACCGTATATATCCCAGTCACCTACAACCCAGTCCATTGCAATGCTAAATTGTTGGTAGTCAGTATCACTACTGTGTTCTTTACTTAAAAATTCGTGTTGAGTAGCCGCATAGTCAACGTCGGTTAGAACAGTGATACCGTAATCACCTAGCGTAGAGCTATCATATTGATTAATGCGTTCTAAAGAGCTAACACTTGATGCGGCATAAGCGGATGCATCATATTCGTCTTCATGATCATCAAAATTACCCAGTAAGCCATCAAAGGTTAAGCTAAATTCGCTGCTAGGTTTATATTGTAATGATAGTGTTGCACCCCATTTTTCTTGCTCTGTTAAGTATGAACGATCGCCTACTTTATTTAAAAACACCACGCGGCTTGTTTCATCACTATCAAAGCGATCATTAATTGTTATACCGGTATCACGCTCTAATACGTCCGCAGCTTGGTCAGATTGCCATTGCGATGAGCCTTTCTTTTCTAAAAATCGAGAAAGGGGGCGAAAATCGATCCCTGAGTTACTATCAGTACGATTAGTCCGTTGAGAGAATGCAAACGAGGCAAGTGCCCCCCAATCACCAAATATATCACTGGCTAAAAAGGTTAGTTTAGGATCTGATTTTTCTGATATTTCGTTATAAGCCCCTTCGACCGATGCCACTAACTTACGGCCGTCATAATCAAATGGTCTTGCTGTTGTGATTGCGACTGAACCTGCAATACCGCCTTCTTCATCCGCAGCCGTTGATGATTTTTTTACAGTAACACTTTGAATAATTTCAGAGGCAAACATATCAAATTCAACATCACGTCCGCCACTGCCCGATGCCGTAGCAAGATTATTGATTGATACGAACGTAAATTCACTCGGTAAACTACGTACATTCACCTTTTGACCTAAGCCCTTATTACGCTCAATAGTCACCCCTGGCATACGCTGTAGCGCTTCGGCTAAGTTTTGCTCAGGAAAATCCGCAATATCTGAAGCGACTATCGAATCAGAAAAGCCAATATTACTACGTTTTAAATCAATCGCTTGCTCTAAGCTTTTAATATAACTACCGGTTACGACGATTTGCTCCATCGCTTGATCTTCTTTTTCAGTTTCTTGTGCATAGCTTGGTGCTACAAATAACGAGCTAAGTGCTAATGCTAACGGTGATAGAGTAAAAATTCGCTTAGTCATCATGTTGGTCCTGTTGTATGTATTACGACTTTAAATTGATTTCACTTCTAATGACGGTGCAAAAATTTAATAGGGGACGTATTTATTTGATGAAGTTTTTATGTCGGTTTTGCGACAGCGCGCTCATAAAAATGTCATCAAATGATCACATCAATATCCACTTTTTTGCTCTAGTATGGCGCCTAATTAAAGGAAAATGCTGTAAATACAATAAAATGATATCGCAAACACAACCGCCTCTATCGCTTGCAAGCAAGCAAAGTCAATCTCATCGACCATTGGTTAAATGTTTTATTGCGAATCAAGATGCATTAAAAAGTTTCTTTCGTCGGGCGGTTGGTGAACAAGCCGATGCGGACGATTTATTTCAAAAATTGTTGCTCAAAGCATTAAAAATAGAATGTACCGATCATATTGATAACCCACTAGCGTATGGTTATCGGATGGCACATCATTTAGTGATTGACCATCACAAAGAGCAAAGTAAATATCCCGAGTGCCTAGAGCATGAGCCATTAAGTACAGAGCTTTCCCTTGAAAACTTACTCGACCATGAGCAACGACTGCGTTTATATCAACAGGTACTCACACAAATGCCTGCGCTACGTCGTGATGTGTTTACTCGAAGGCGGTTACATGGCGAAAGCCGCCAACAAATAGCGCAAAGCTTAGGGTTCTCAGAAGAAGCGGTAAAAAAGCATATTTCCCGCGCGATGGATATGCTCAAAGACGCAATCAGCGAATTTATTGCCGACTAAGTGTCCCCTTAATGAACGTTAAGTCGTTATATCAATAATAGAGATAGATAGAGAAATAACATGGTCACCTCATCCAAACATGACGATGAAAATAAAGATCCACTTAAGCAAGCGATTTGGCAAGATGCCGCACTCATTGCAGCATTACAAAAATTAGACTCACAAACACAAGTGAATCAGCCAACACAGGCAGAACCTAGCCAAGAAAAGCCTTTTTGGTTGTGGGGAAGTGCGCTTGCAGCCAGTATTATTGTGGCCGTGGTTGGCGTTATGCAATTAAGCTCAGAGGTAACCCCTGAAGCTTCTTCGCTCGTTGCTGCACAACATTATTTTGCCACTGAAGCCACTGATATTACTTTGTCAGATGGCTCTGAAGTTGCATTAAATACACACACTAATTTGCAATTTAATGAAAACGATAAAGCCAGACAAGCAACCCTGAGTAAAGGCGAAGCTTATTTTTCAGTAAAACGTGATGAACAGCGCCCATTTACTATCGATACGGGTAACGCAACAATAAGCGTATTAGGCACCGCTTTTAATATCGATAAAACCCTACGCGAAACCACAATTGATGTGTTTCATGGCAAGGTGGCGGTAACCACACCAGATAACGCACAGCGAGTAGAATTAATAAAAGGGCAGCGAGCTCGCGTTCATAATAATCATATTATTGTAAGTACATTTAAAGCACAGCAGCCTGATTGGCAACTTGGCTGGCTTGATTTAGAAAATGTCACCATTAATGATGCTATTTTTCAACTTAATCGCTATACCGACAAACCATTAGTTCTGAGTAATGTGGATGCTAACTTACGAGTCAGCGGTCGTTTTAAAACAACCGATGTCGTTGGCGCGGCATCTTTAATCGCGCAATTAAACCAGCTTGAGGTTAATCGCTTTGACGACAGTATTGTATTGTCGCCAACAAACTAGTTTGAGCATATTTCTGCAGTTGCTGGCATTGTCATAAATTGTTCATTTATATTCTGCACACTGTCGTTTTATTAATGAAGTAGCAAGGCCGTTCATAGATGTTACGTATAAGCAGTTTTTTATGTGTAGCACTCTCGATTTTTTCTATTGCAGCAGATGCCGCAACGGCCAGTTTAATAGAGCAATTAACTGACCTATCTAAACGGTTTTCCACTGCGATAATATACAACACCTCATTACTAGCAGGCATAACCGTTGAGCCCAGTACTCAAACCACACTTGAGCAAACTCTTGATTTATGGCTGACTCCTAGGCAATTAAGCTGGCAAAAAACCGCTTCTGGCATCGTTATTTTTCAAACCGCAACATCAGTACCAGCAACGGCAATATCAATACTCGAAACTAACAATACGCAGGTGATTGAAGAAGTAACAGTAACCGAGTCATTACCTACACCATCCAATGGTGATGCCTATAACCACAATTACCAACAAGCAATTAACTACGCCCAACAAATAAAGAGTAACTATGTAGGGCAAAGCGAAATAGCAATAGGCGCAATGCTCAATCAACTGCCAGCTGAAAATCTTGCCGAGGCACTACAAGCAGTACCCGGCATAAGCATTACCCGCGATCGCGGTGAAGCCCTCAATATTAATGCGATGGGATTGGGTGCTGAGTATCAATTAACGCTATTTAATGGTCATCGCCTTGCAAATACCGAAAACGTTCGAAATTCAAACCAATATGGGCAACAACATCGCTTTGATATATTTAGCGCAGGGTTATTTTCAAATATCGCGGTGTATAAAACCACAAACTCAAGCCTTCCTAGTGGTGCAGTAGGCGCTACAGTTAACTTGCTCAGCGATGACCCCCTTGCTTATCAAGACAATAACCTACAAGTTATGCTCACCACCGCTGCGCTTGAAGGTGAACAAAACCTTCAACCAAGCTTTGGATTAACAGGCAATGCCAAAACAGCAGATGGTGACTTAGCTGTGATGGTAAAAATGAACTATGAAAACCGTCTGCAACGTCAGTTTCAGTTTGAAACCTGGCACTGGGGAGAAAATGGCGGCGCACCGCAGCCTTACCAATGGCCTGATATTAATAAAAACATCTTGGTGCCTACAGATGGCTTAGCACTGACCATAGAAAACGAAGATCGCACTCGCGCAACATATTATGGCGCTTTAGCCTGGCAAGCTACTGAGCGTTTAAAGCTTAATACTCTGTGGTTTAGATCAGATACTGACTTTTCGTTTGATGAGCACCGTATTTCAATTAACCCACAAAGTCAGTCAGCTCAAGCACAGGTTAACGATGAAAATAATAGCTTAAACCAATTTGTGTTTAACGATGTAAATGCCAAAACTAGCCGTGAAGAATCCAACTTATATTATGCCAACCAAACCATACAAGTTGATGCTAACTGGCAACCAAGTGCGCATTTACCCTTAACGCTTTCGCCATTTTACAGTAGCAGTAAAGCAAACAGTAAAACCAAAGAACCTATCTCTCGCGTTCATGGGGCTATTTCGCCTATGCAGGCAAACGTAGTTTTACAAAATAAATCGGTTGATAGCTTTAATTTTGCAGGCAACCTAGGGTTGGTAAGTAGCTACTCACATATTAATCAAATGAGCAAACGCACTATTAATGTGCTTAATGAAGTGGACGAGTGGGGCATTGATAGTCATTGGAGTCGTGAAAATTATTGGGGCTTACAAGCGCTGGATATCGGCTTTTTACATTCAACTCAAAATTATGACTACACCCGCAAAGATATAAGTTTATCGCCCTCGGCTTTAGAGCAACTACCTAATTTAGATGGTCGTTGGCTTGAACCAATCACTAATAAATTTTCAGCTGAGTTTATCAACGCAGATGTACAGCCTTGGCTAATCCCAAAAAGTGACCTTTTTCAACTTTATGATATTGATTTATCGTTCGCTGAAATGAGCGATAGTGACCGATTAAATAGTTACAAAGTAAGGTTTGTATCAAAGGAAGGATACATCTCTTCAAAGTGGCAATTTGAGCAAGTAACGTTAAGTACAGGCTTGCGATACAGCAATACATTAAGTGAAACAAAAGGCTCACAGCATGCAACAACAGGGGAATTAGCGCCCATCAATAGCAGCAATAATGATAGCACTTGGTTACCGTCAGTTAATTTAAAATGGCAGCCTTCGCAATTTTGGCAATGGCGGGCAGGCTTTAGCCGCTCTTTAAATCGGCCGAATTACTCAGATTTAAACCCAAAGCTGCATGTAAACTCAGGAGGTCTACCTTATGCAGAGCTTGGTAACCCCAATTTGCAACCGGTTATAGCCAACACTAGTACCCTCTCCGTTAACTGGCAACAACCAAGCGTCAGCGCACAATTGCTGGGCTTTAATCAGCACATGAATAACTTTATTGTTGAGCAAGCAGCAAGCTTTAATTATCAAGGCCAGCATTACAACTCTTTGCAACGTACTAACGATGGCCAAGCTCAAGTCAATGGCTTACAAGCAAGTAGCCAGTGGCAATTACCGCAATATAGCCAGTGGTTCTTACAAAGCCAATTATCAGCAAGCATCACCCATATAAACAAAGCTGATGTAAGCACCTTAGCTGGCAATCACTTAAAAGTTGCAGGAGTCTCTGACTGGACAGGTAACCTGCGCTTTTTGGTCAGTGATGATAAATGGCAAGCTGCATTTAATATTAATTACCGTAGTGACTTTTTGGAGCAACACGACATTAGTAATAATGCCAATAGTTATGTTGAAGGCTACACCAGCACAGATTTAAGCTTTAGCTGGTTTTACTCAGCCAATGCCAGCCTGCGCTTAGATTTATTTAATGCCACCAATGAAACACTCACCCGTACAGCAAAAACTGACGGCGCCAGTTCATTACTCAAAGCTGAAGAATTTGGCCGCCGCGTGGTAGTTAGCTTGTCATTAAGAATATAAGTTTTTGAATTTACCACACGTAAACAAAGATCGCTTTTGTAAACCCCCATTACGTTTTGAGTAAAAATAATACAAGCAACTAATGTTTAAAGCTAGCTTATGCAAACCCAGTAGCCGCTGAGTTAATGGCTTGCTAGTATCGAAATGATACATAACGATAATTACCTCATGCAATCCTCAAAAAAAGACGAAGATGGCCCAAATACACATGTTTTATATAGCCAAAGTGAAGGTGGCATAAATTGGGGTGAGTTTAAATCGGTATTAAATAAAGCAGGCACGTCACTAAAAGGCGTTATTGAACAGGATTTAAAAGCCTAACAACCGGCCTTTTAGTAAATATGTTAGCGATGAGCTAGAGCCTAGCTGGTTTATCAATAAAGCAAACAACGTGGTTATGACTTTTCGTGACCAACAAACTCTACCGACCATGCAGTATCAAGGTAAATACAAACGCATTGGTTACAGCTACCCAAAAAGTTATCTTTGGCAAAAAAGCTTATTTATAAGCTACGCAGTTAACAAAGAAGACATAGCCGTAACAAAGCTAGACTTAGCGCAGTTTCAGGAAGCCGTTAAATAAGAGCTTTCAAGCAGCAACATAACTGAGATGCAGCGCAAGCTCTTTAGCTCGACTGTAAGCATTTTCTAGTGATTGTTGATGACGAGTATCGGCAAACTCTTGATACTCACAGGCAATTTCATGAATTGTGCTCACGCCTAAATATTTGCTCAACGTACGTAAGTGCGGCACTAAATGGCTCATATGCTCACGAATACCACCTTGCTCAAAACCAAACTCACCGCTTGAGGTGATCACAACCAAAGTCTTACCGCCAAGTAAAGGCAGCAGCGGAAAGTTTCCACGGGCCAGATCAAAATCAAAAGTTTTGTTGATCCTAACAACTAGATCAAACCAGGCTTTCAGCTGCGCTGGCATACCATAGTTATACATAGGCGAGGAAATCACAATAATGTCAGCACCAGCAATTTCTGCAATGAGTAAGTCTGACAACGCCAGTAACTGCTTTTGCTCATTAGTCTTTTTATCATCAGGAGTAAATACCGCACCTATCCAGTCTTGGGTAATAAAAGGCGGCGGATTCACACCTACATCACGATAAATATACTCATCTATGCTTTGCTGCTGAGTAACGCTCTCTATAAAACGCTTAGCTATATTTTTAGAGATTGAATCGTGATCTGGATTGTCATTTTTAACGGCTCTGATGCTTGCATCAATGTGTAGTAGGGTGGTCATGCTGTTTATCCTGTTAGTAATTGTGCGGTCATCATCCAACTAACAGAGGCTTTTCACAAACGAGTTAACCTCAGCTATAAATAAGTTATACTCATCTATAGTCAATTTTATTATTTGCCAATATCACTTATGCAAGTATCACTACAAGCGCTTAAAGCCTTTGAAGCTGCAGCGCGTTTAGGCAGCTTTAAAGCCGCCGCTGATGAACTCTCACTCACGCCAACAGCGATTTCACACCATATAAATAATCTTGAAAGCCGTTTAAATGTGGATTTATTTTACCGCCAAGTAAGAAAGATCACTCTCACTCCCACTGGTGAATATTTAAGTGCGGCCACAAGTGACGGCTTTAACCGCATCGACCAAGCACTGGCAACTGTGCAAGCCACAGGGGCAACAGTTAAAATAACCACCACCTCGTCACTGGCCGCCCTGCGCTTAATACCCGCATTGCAGGAATTATCAAAAAGTCAGCCCAATCTTGAGGTAGATATATCAACCAGTGAAGCCATTGACAAACAATTGCACACATTACCCATTCGCTTTGGCCAGCAGCGCAATATAAACGCAGATGACATTATAAAAACCGAACATTTTAACCTGTTTGGCTCATACAAAGCCGCCGATATCCCATGGCAAAATGGCCCTGTTACGCTCTATACCACAAAATGGAAAAACAACGCGCTAAGTGAGCCTCCAATTAAACAATGGCTTACTCAAAACAACTTAGATCCTGCTTTGTTTATTATTAAAACCTTCGACCAAGAGCTATTTGGCATTCAAGAAGCTATGGCAGGCTCAGGACTGGTATTTTGTTCAACCACGCTAGTACAACGATTATTAAACACCGAGTTACTTAAAAACTTTAATACTCAAGCAGTTGAATCTGAGTTTTGTTATTACATACCCAATAAACAGCGTTTTCAAACCCGAGATACACGCCTAGTTTTAGAATGGGTAGAAGGGCTGTTGAATTTATAAATGCTAGTTATAAATCAAATTAAGTAATAGCTAAAAGTAGGGGGTTACTGATTTATCTTATTGCTTTAGACTTTGTCTAATAGGCAAAATAAGGATAAAGGGTCAGTCAATAAATATTATGTCTGAAGTCAATATTTGCTCCCCTGGGTTTCTATGTAAGTTCACACTAAGCAATTAGGGGTTATTCATTCTTTCGAAATGATCTTTTAAATTGCCTACTATGTTATGGCATAGAATTATGAACGCCCTCTTCATCTTGTGTTAATCATTAGCAGCCCGTTAAACATGGCGCTATAAATATGTTATTTTATCCGCTGATATATTTAATAGCTATGGAAAGATAAATGAAAATACTCATATGGATTGGAATTATATTTTTAGTCATCCCCCTTGTTGGTGCCTTAATTGCTCTTATTATTGGCTTATATGTTAATAATCCTAGCACGCATAACGCGACTGCTTTTGATAGTAAAATTAGCAATCAATATTACCTACAAGACGGTAAAGTTGTTTATGTTTTAGATGGCAATTTTTTCCAAATTGGAGGCTCTCCAGTAGAAGGAGCTGACCCTGATACGTTCAGTGTGATTAGTCAGTCTTACGCTAGAGATAATAATAGTGTTTATTACAACGGAAGACGGGTTGAGGGTGCTGATCCTAATTCAATTCAGTTGATAACATCGGGTATTAATACAAGTAAAGATGAATCTGGTTATCTTGTTAGTGGTGGCAAAGTTTTTTGTTATGGACAAATGATAGAAGGTGCAGACGCCGCTTCGTTCTCTTATTTGTTGGGCTCATACGCCATGGATAAAGAATATTTATATTACTACATCGATGACAAATTTCCACGTAAAACAATGCCTGAAGCGATTAAAAATGCGAACGAGCGTTATATTCGTCATGGTGAGCAGGTAATTTATCAGGGAAAAATAATTAGTAACGAAGCCAGTCGTTTTAAAATTATTAATGATGAGTATGCCGTAGACGGACAGCATGTTTATTCACATGGTGAGGTTGTTGAAGGCATGGTAGCCGATGGCTTTACGGTGATTACGCCTTACTACAGAAAAGATAAAAATCAAGCGTACTATTTTAATACACCCATTCCAGAAAGTGATCCATCTACATTTAAAGTATTAAATGATTCTGTTGCCAAAGATGGTAAGCACGTTTACTACAACGGTTATATTGTTGACAATAGAACGGTGGCAGAAGTGAGCCGGTCTGATGCCAGCGAGCTTGAGAAGATGTGGAAATGGAATTCTCTTCACTTAAGCCCAACGCGGGTGATTCTGGTTCCTACTGATGATGTTGAAGACATTACAAATAATTTTTATGCTTACAATAACGAAGTGTATAGCAGAAATAATAAACTTGTCGGTGTTGAACCTGAAGATGTGGTTATTCTTGATGAAGATGAAAAAATATTTGTCCGTATAGGATCTCAGGTTTTTTATTATAATGTTGTAGTTGAGGGTGCAGATCCAAACACTTTCACTGTAATAGCCGATCGTTTTTCAAAAGATGCTAAGCATGTTTACTGGGAAGTGTATAAGGTAGTCGATGCCGACCCGTTAACCTTTGAATATGAAGAAAATTTATATGCAGACGAGAACGATGCGGGTGAGTACTACTTAAAAAGATGGGAATAAACGCTCAAAGGTACAGGGTATGGCTATCTACTCTGTATCTTTATTGTGTATTCGACTATGACTTCCAAACAGTCTGATAAGCCCTTACGACAATATCGACGTTTGAAGATCTTGCCAAGTCTTTTCGGGCATTGTGCAGTAAACAGGCATAATCAAGCGCATGCTCAGTACACACAGAAAAAGGCATATAGTTTTGCATTAAGCTCCATCTAAATGAGTATTCTTGCTGTTTTTCACGCTAGGTAGTTGAAAATGCGTGTGCGTTATCGCCAACCATATTTTCAAGTAACGACACCACGCCATGAGTGTTTATAAGTGTACCGTATACATCAAACGCCAGTGTAGTTGCCATTAATGACTCCTGTTTAAATCGTTACTAAAACGCGATTTTATCGCTCAGCTTAATCACCATATCAGGTAATAAAGTACAGTAACACTACCGGCGATTTAAGCACCCACTGTAAACCCCGTTACGATTTGGTTAAAAATACGCACGGTAAGATTGTGTTTGTTGTGGTCAACTAATTCCAAGCAGTGAATTAAGTTTTTCTTCTGCTACACCATGTGATTATGGCTATGTGGCCTGCGCCAATTATAATAATTCATCAAGAAGCTAAGATCTTTTTCAGCGTCTTGATAATTACTATAACCCAATGAGGGAACCCATTCTGTTTTTAAACTTCTAAATAGGCGCTCCATCGGCGCATTGTCCCAACAATTCCCTCGGCGGCTCATGCTTTTTTATCCGGTAACGCAATAACTTTTACTAAAACCTCTTTGCGCCGTATTGGCTTCCTTGATCTGAGTGAAACATCAATTCAGATGGTTTGCCTCGTTGCTCGTAGGTTTTATCTAATGCTATTCTTTCCGTCTAGTTTTTAGATAATAATTAAGACAGATGTAAGCTCTAACTCTTTGTACTAATTATTTAAAAGGATCGTTTAGTGATACACAATATTTCAAAATATAGTTTTTTTTGTTTAATTTTATTGCTCATTTCATTGAGTGCTCATGGGCGTAGCCAGTCGAGTATGTTTTGCGAAATATCCTCTATCGAGGGCCAAGCAGTCACAATTAATAAGAAAAAGTATGATAATGACCTCAAATATGACTTTCAGCTTATAGATGAACATAAAATAATAACCGTTACAGTAGGAGTTATAAGACCTGAGCACGACTCTATTTTATTTAAAAACTCAGCGAAAGAAGCATCGAAGATTGAAATTGTGGAAGACTCACACAAAAGATATGAAAAAATGTGGGAAGAGGAGCTTTTTTATACGGTGACTTTATTACATTCTAAAAACTATATTTGGGAGCAACGTACTGCAAAGCTATCAATTTGGAAAGCTACGTTTAATGAGCATTATAGATTAATAGGCTTTTGGTCAGCAGCAAGCGACGAGGAGATGTTCACTCTTTCATTAAATGCACTAAACGCTTCTAATCAACAGGAATTGGTGCCAACTAATGTAATAGCAAATACTGTTGATGAAATACTTAGCCAGTGCAAAATAAAATCATTAAAAAACGAAATCTAAAAAGTTAAAGGGCTCACTAACACTGCTTCAAATTAACTCTCTACTGGTCAAAAGCTTTACCTTAGCTGTAAACCCCCGTTACATTTTGATTAAAAAAGCCACACGCAAACAATGGTTAACGTGTGGCTTTTTAGCCTTTAACTTTTTTTAATGTAATTACTTATTTAGTAAGTTCTTTTCAAAAAAGTCAGCCATCATGGTGTGGTAGTGCAAGGCGGTGCCTTTACCTTCACTTAGACTATGTGAACGGTTAGGGTATTCAAAAAACTCAAACTGCTTGTTGTACTTAACAAGTTCGTTAATTAAACGCTCTGAGCCTTGATAATGTACATTATCATCGCCTGTGCCGTGAATAAGCAATAGTTTACCAGTTAGGTTTTTCGCAAAGGTAATTGGCGAGGTGTTGTCGTAACTCTCAGGATCGGTCTTTGGGTTACCTGCATAACGCTCTTGGTAGATAGTGTCGTACAAGCGAATGTCTGGCACGGGCGCTGAGGCAATACCGACTTTAAATTTATCACCATGGCGGAACAATAAGTTAAGGGTTGAGCTGCCGCCGCCTGAGTGACCCCATACACCAACACGGTCGGTGTCTATTACATCCCAGCGTTTAGCCATGGCATCAAGCGCATCAACTTGGTCTTGTACTGTGATTGAGCCGATTTTTTTATAAATCGATTTACGCCAATCACGGCCTTTTGGTGCGCGTGTACCACGATTATCAACCGATGCCACAATAAAGCCTTTTTGCGTTAATAGTGATTTATACAAGTAGCTGTCGCCTTCAAAGCGGTCTTGCACTGTTGAGCCCCATGGTTCGCCATACACGTAAAAAATAATTGGGTATTTTTTACTGTTATCCATGTTTTTAGGGAACATAATGTAGCCGTCAAGCTCAGTGCCATCCTGCGCATTTACTTTAAAGAACTCGTGGCTTGGTAAGCTTTGCTCAGCGAGTTTTTCTTTCAGCTCTTTATTTTCAACTAAGGTTTTAACATTACTGTGATCGCTTACTTTAATGATCTCTTTAATTGGCGGCGTGCCAAATTGTGAGTAAGTGTGCATTGCCCATGAGGTATCTTTAGACATGTAATAGCTGTTTGAACCTTGAAATTCAGCAGGCGTTACGCGTACAGGTTTACTACTACCATCCAAAGACGTACTAAATAAATAACGTTGACCTGCATTGTCTGGCGAAGCGGTAAAATACATCACGTTTTTATCTTCGTTTAGCGCCAGCATATCAACAATATCGTAATCACCTGGGGTTAAATCGATAATGGTTTTACCATCGCGAGATACACGATAAAGGTGACGCCAGCCGTCGCGCTCGCTGTGCCAAATAAAGAACTTACCATCTTTTGACCAGTTGGCTTTGTAAAACCACTCGATAAAAGCATCGTCTTTATCTTCTAAAATTTTGGTCAATTGCTGTTTTTGCCAATCGAACAGCCAAACCTTGTTGTGGTTTTGCGGGCGGTTTAAGTCTTGGATCATTAATTCCTTACCGGTGCCTGCCCAGCTAATACGAGGAATATAGCGGTCGCGGTTATCGCCTTCAAGTTTGGCCCAGCGGGTTTTCTTATCAGCAACGCTAACAACCCCCACGCGTACTGCCGAGTTAGGTTCACCGGCTTTTGGGTAAGGAAACTCTTTTAAAGTAGGGTAAAGCTCGTCGGTGTTGTTGATCATGGTGAAAAACTTAACGCCGCTGGTATCTAGCTGCCAATAGGCGATTGATTTGTTATCTGGGCTCCAACGAAAGCCATCAGCAATGCTGAATTCTTCTTCGTAAACCCAATCAAAGTTACCATTAACGATTTTAGCGCTACCATCGGTTGTAAGCGCTGTTACTTTGTTGCTGCCAACCGCTTGCATATAAATGTTGTTATCACGCACGTAAGCTACTTTTGAGCTGTCTGGCGAGAACTTAGCAAACATCAGTTTTTTAGGTTCTGGTTGCTCACCGCCGAGTTGCTGTAATTTATTGGTTTCAAGGTTTAAGAGCCAAAAATCACCACGGCTACGAGAGCGCCACACTTGCTCACTGTTGGTAAATACCATCAACCATTTGCCATCTTTTGACCACTGGTAGCTTTCGATTGCAAATGACTCATCTGCGCCCTCAGGCAGTAGTTTTTCAAACTCAACTAGAACTTTGCGGCCAGTACCATCGGCGTTGTAAAATACAATGTCGTTGCCTTTTACACCGTGCTCTTTTTCGTCATCTGCTTTGGCATTTTCAGCGTCGTCTTTTTTATCTTTTTCGCTTCCACGTTCTTCAAGCACGGTGTAGCCGGTGCCATCATCAAGCCATTTAAAGTAAGTGCTACGCTGCGCTTTGAAATATTTATCTTTATAGATTTGTTCAAGCGACAGTGGATTGCTAATTTGATTCATCGTTGTTGTAGCCGTGACGTTGTGTGTTACCGAACAGCCTGATAGCGACAGCCCAGCCAGTACCGACAAAACCAGCCCAGAGGTTTTAAGTAATTTCATGTAGTGATCCTAAAAGGGGTTAGCGCGCGTGTATTTATTTACAAGTCGCATTAGCAACACTTTAGCAAAAATTACTTATAAGATCTGAACGTTTGTCGCAATAAGCATAAGGTTAAACCCAAAAGCCTGCAAGCAAAGTTACAGCCACAGGTACATACTGGCTTTTTTGCCTGAAATTTCTAACTCGTATACGTTTTCACACGGGCGTTGTGCCGCGCCATAACATACATGCAGAGGCAGTAAATGCTCTTCTCGAGGGTGACAAAATTGTGCCCCTGGCGCTAGTTTCCAGTTCGTTAAACGTTGCGTGCGCTCAGGCTCTGCAAGCTTAGGACTTGCTAAAGTATCAATTAACCATTGCTCAAAGCTTTGGTTGAGCTTTTGCATAGCCGTTGTTTGTTTAGCAAAAAAAGCCTGCATGTTATGAAAGGTAAAGCCGGAGCCAATGATCAATAAATTTTCATACTCTATTTGCTGCAACACTTGGCCAATTTTGAGGTGCATTGCGGGATCAAGGGTTGGATTTAGCGAAATTTGTACACATGGAATATCTGCCTCAGGAAACATAATTTTTAATGGTACAAACATGCCGTGATCAAAGCCTCGTTGGGTATCAAGGTTGGTAGCAATACCATTGCTTTTTAAAGCCTGCTGCAGTTGTTCAGCAAGCTTTGGCTCACCAGCACAAGGGTAAGCTAACTGATACGCCTGCTCGGGAAAGCCGTAGTAATCATAAATTAATTTAGGTGTTGCTGAGGCTGTGATTGCAATAGGGTTTGCTTCATAGTGAGCGCTGATCATTAAAATAGCACTAGGCTTAGTAATTTTAGCGGCAACTGATTGCAAACAAGTCACCATCTCTTTATGGCTTGGCTCACCAAGCAGCGGTAATGGGCCGCCGCCATGAGATAAAAAGAAAACATTTGTTTGTTGCATACTAACCCCTTAATTAATCAATGTGGTTATTATAATGCACGCACAAATCCAAATTAACTAGCCACAAAAATGCACAGCTAAAGTGCATTTATTAAGGTTTAGATACCATCAACCAAACCGCGATACTGGCAGGGGTCACGCCCTTAATACCTTGGCTTAACTTCTCGCAGCTGAGTATTTTTAGGCTGTACTTCTTTGCATAACTACTCTGTATCTCAGCCGCTGAAACACTATAAGGTGTGCCACAGCGCTTAGATTGATCATACACACAAGTGATCAATAACTGTGGTGCAGCATTACTCAAGGTAATTATGTGCTGAGCATATTGATTACGAATAGCGTATGGCAGCGCCACCAATGCGCCGCGATCATAAATAGCATCAACATGACCTAAATGATCTGCAGTTAAAGCGAATACATCCCCCACCCAAATGCAGATCCCCTGGGCCTGATACGCGCTAAGTAAACCGTGCTTAGTTACTTTTGGCGTGAGCGCTAACTCAATAAATAACTGCCGAACAGCAAGCTCACTGAGTTCAACACCCACAACGTACATGCCTTTATTAAGCAAATAATGAATGTCGACTGTTTTGCCACACAAAGGGATAAACACACGGCTACTAGCAGGTAAATTTAAGTTAGTAAAATAACGATCTAAACTAGGGATTACTTTACCGTCATGAAAACCAATGTCATTGCTTTGCCAGCGCTTTAACCAATATTCAGCCTGCATTACCCCCCCTTCAACTGTAACAGCGCAACCGCAGTTAAATACATGCCAATACCAAATATTGCATGCGATAGTGCACTTTTGAGCCTTGCAGCCATTGGCTTTGCCGTTTTAGCTGCAGCAATGCCAAGCCCAAGCGCAGGCTGCATAATAAAAAACGGGATAACAACGCTAAGCAGCCCAAACAACAGCGCAGGCATTAAGCTTGGCGCTGCAAGCCAGTTATCTGGCATCAGTAATAAAAATAGCAGCGCAAAAATAACCCCGATAAAGTAATGACTAAACCAACCAATTGCGCATTCGTTCGGTTGCACAGCGGCTTTATTAATAGCTAGGTGTTGCCACTTGCCATAGCGCATAAAGCATAGCCAGCGCCCCACCATACAAAAATTTAAAGAGCTAATACCAAATTTACTAAGTAGCAACGCCCACAGATCAAGTATCGCGGTTGCACCGCTCCCTATAACGATCACTGCTAACCAATCAATCGCTGAAAACATAATGTCACCCTTTGCTGAAAACTAAGTCACTATGATATAGACTTACAAAAACGTTAAATACAAAGCTTTAATCAAACTTAAATTGCAAAAGTGGAATCATGCTAGATGATATAGTGCTGTTTGTGCACATAGTACAACAAGGAGGATTGTCTCAAGCGGGGGAGTATTTATCGCTGCCTGCGGCAACAGTTACGCGGCGTTTACAGCGCCTTGAATCTCGCCTTGGGCAAAAACTGCTGCATCGCTCTGCACGCCAATGCACACTCACTCAACAAGGGCAAGTTTATTACCAAAGCTATGCAAGTTTGGTTGAGCAGTTTGAACAAACCAGCCATCAACTCAATCAACAAAATGAGCAACTAAGCGGTAAGTTAAAAGTGCTTGCGCCGCTTAATATTTGTCATGGTTTTTTAAAGCCGATGTGGTTGTCGTTTTGCAAGAAATACTCTGATATTCAGTTGGAGCTGATTTTAAGTAATCAACTTGACGATATTATTAAAAACCAAGCTGATTTAGCATTAAGAATAGGCCCGCAAGCAGATTCACTATTGCAACAAAAGAAGCTCGGACAAGCAGATTCTATTTTAGTGGCTACGCCAAGCTATTTAGCTAATTCACAAGCACTCAAAGAACCGAGTGATCTTAAACAACACCGTTTAATTGGCACTACACTAAGAGATAAATGGCCACTCACCCACATTATTACGCGAGCAAGCTATACACACATGTGCCGGTTTAGCAGTATTTACAACGATACTGGCTTTGTTAAATACCAAGTGGCTGATCATCAAGGAGTAGGCTTACTACCCCGATTTGAAATTATAAACGAGCTGGCAACGGGGGAGTTTGTAAGGGTACTACCAAAATGGCAAAGTCATAATCGCGAAATTTTTGCTATTTGGCCAAGCGGTCGTTTACTTAGTAAAAAAGCGGTTTGTCTTAGGGATTTTATCCATAACTTTATCAGTGAACAATTACCAAATAATTAAATATTTTTGTGCCACTGATACTGCATTTGTTTTGCCGTAAGCTCTGCAAGCTCAGAGCTCCCCAGCTCAGTAACTAATTGCAAGCTCATATCAATTCCTGCAGAAATACCCGCTGAAGTGGTGAATTTACCTTGTGATACCCAGCGCTTATTGCTGATCACATTTAACCGAGGGAACATATTAGCGAGATCCGCAAGATCTTCCCAATGCGTAGTCACCGTTAAGCCATCGAGTAAACCCGCTTTGGCCAGTAAAAAAGCGCCTGTACACACTGAGGCAACTTTAGCAGTAGCACCAGCGGTTTCTCGGATCCAGTTTATTACGGCTGGTTTTTCAAGCTCATGTGTATGTATACCACCGACAACAATGAGTAAATCAATCGCGGGGTGATCAGCAAAACTGTAATGGGGGTTTACACTAAAACCTGCACGGGCAATTATCGGCCCGGCATGCTCTGCCACAAAAAATACCTGCCAATTATTGTCTGCTAAACGCTTTGCCGTGCTAAACACTTCAAATGGGCCTGAAAAATCCAGCACTTCGGCATCATCGTAAATATAAATAGCAATGTTCATAATGTGTTTTCCTTAGCTTGCTCTGCATCAAACATTAACTTTAACCATCTTAAGTCTTTTGCATCTAAATTTGCTTGTTTATGTAATGAGGGATCATCATAAACATCTTTATAAACATGGCAGATAGCAACTTCTGTTAACTCACGCCATTTGTCGTCATTAAACTCTGATAGTGAGCCATCTGCTAAATTAAAAAAACTGATAGGATCATGCTCAGCTTCAGTCGTTCTAAGAGTTAACTCTAACTCTTGTAAAATAGGGTTGATCAACTGTAGCGTATTTGCGGCCTCAAACTCTGCAATTATATTGCTTTGGGCTGCTTTGATTTCTTTTTCAAGTTGATATTGAGACAATTTATCGGCAGAGGCACGCACACCATATTTATTCAGTAGGCCAGTGATACTTGGCAGCATAGCTTTAGCTGCAATGCTGGCTCCTAACAATGGATTTGCAATAGCCGCTAAGCCACCAACCAAAAGCATTCCGTAAGTGAGCTTTTTATCTAAGGCATCAATATCATTAGCAAGCGACTGTAATGAATTAGTTTGCCCGACAGCTTGATCACGCATAATTGCATCAGCACTGTTTAGCATGTAATGGCGAAGTCCGGCCTCAGCATGCTCATTAGGAAAATGAAAAATACGCCGCTTAGGTAAGTTATTAATCTCAGGTACGCCGTTTGGCAAATAACGCATGGTGTGTAAAGCGAATTGATGTTCCGATAGTGCGAAAGGAATTACAAAATAATGCTTTTCATCAAATGACGTAGGGGTTTGCGTACCAAAGCGTTCAAATGACATAAAAATAGGCAGACCATCAATCATTTCTTTTGCTAATACATAGCCTTTATTTAATTCATCAAACATTTTATTAGATGTCGATTTTAGCTTAACAATTCCTTTATTTATAAAATCTTTCATAATTATTTGTTGATCCAATTCGATTCTAGCTGGCTAGCTGGCTAGCTGCCGTAAAGGTTATACAAGCTGGTCTAAAAAGCCCAGCAATTAAATATCAAACTTTAGCAGCTTAAACACTACCTTGCGTTTCAATCACTAAAATACGCGCTTCACCCATAGGGTGGGCTACGTGCTCAGTGCCTATTGAGGCATAAAAAATGTCACCACTTTGCAGTACAGTTGAGTGCGTCTCGCCATCTTGTTTGTAAAACATTTCAACGGCTCCATCAAGCACCACAAAGACTTCTTCGCCATCATTGATATGCCATTTATAAGGTTTATCAGTCCAATGTAAGCGGGTAGTGATGCCATTCATATTGGCAATATTTTTAGCTCCCCATGCCTTTGCTGCGGTGAATTCTTTACCACGAATGATCTGCATACAATTTCCTTATTCATCTAGCTCTAATTGCGCCCGCTCTAAGGTTTCGGCGGGTAGTTCTTTTTGTACTGATACACCAAGCTCTTTAAATTCTGAGGCTTGTTTTATTAGGTTGCCTTTACCGCGATATAACTGCGAAAACGCTTTATCGTAGCTTTCTTTGGCTTTATCTAACTGTTTACCAACACCTTCCATGCTGGTTAAAAAGCCGTTGAGCTTGCTATAAAAACGCTCCGCGCGATTAGCCAACTCTTTGGAGTATTTAGTTTGCTCTTCAAAGCGCCATAACTGTTTCACAATATTTAAGCTGGTTAAGAGGGTAGTGGGGGTGGCAACCAGAATGTTCTTTTCTATCGCTTGTTGGTAAATATCACTTTGGTATTTAAGGGCTTCAACAAAAGCTGATTCTATCGGCACAAACATCACCACCACTTCAGGAGAGTTAAGCCCAGGTAAGCGATCATATGATTTACTCGCCAGCTCATTAATACGCGCTTTTACGGCTTCAACATGCTCTTTAATCGCTTGTTGAGCCTGCAGTTCATTATCTGCATTTACGTAGCGAGTGTAAGCGTTTAGCGAAGTTTTAGCGTCAATCACTAAATGCCGACCTTGAGGCAAATACACCACCACGTCAGGGCGCAGGCGGCCTTCTTCGGTATTAAACGATACCTCGCGTTTATAATCAGTACCAGCGCGCAGTCCTGCGCTGTCTAACACGTTTTCAAGCATGAGTTCGCCCCAATTACCTTGGGTTTTCTTTTGCCCTTGTAATGCGTTACTGAGCCTGTCTGCTTGCTCAGTGATTGCTTGGCTTTTCGCTTGTAGATGTAATAACTCTATTTTCAGAGCTTCACGTTGTTTTAGATCTTCAACATGAATTGATTCCAATTTATCCCTGAAGCCTTTTAACTCACCTTGGACAGGTTTTAACAGCTGCTCAATACTTTCTTGATTAAGGACTTTAAATTTTTGCGATTTTTCTTCGAGTATTTGATTAGCAAGGTTTTCAAATTCTTTTTTAAGTTGCTCTTTGCTTTCTTTAATATGTTGTAACTGTTGCTCAAAATGGCTTTGCTTTTGCTCAAGCATAGTGCGCATATTATTGAGCTCAACATCACGGGCATTGTATTCGCTTCGTAGTGTTGTTAAATCAGCTTCAGCCTTGCGCCAATAATGGTTGTATTGCTGGCTTTGCTTTTCTTGCTCAGTGAAGCGGGTTTTATAGTGCTGAGTTTCGTCGCGTTGTTCTTGGTGGCTTTGCTTAAGTAAATCGTGTTCATCTATCAAGGCAGTATATTGCTGCTGTTTTTCATTGGACTGTGTTTGCAATAAAGCTAGTTGTTGCTGCTGCTCACTTAGCTCTGCTGTTAGTCGCTTACCACGACTTGCATAAATAACACTAAAAAGCACCGCGCCAACACTAAAACCAATCCCAACACTTACCCAATCAATGTTTGTAAGTAACTGTATATACATAAATAAACTTTAATTAACCAAAAGACACTTCATGATAGCCAATCTAAAAATACCACGATAGGTTTTTTTACTTTT
Organism: Pseudoalteromonas sp. 1181_04; assembly: GCF_052850545.1. NCBI lineage: Bacteria > Pseudomonadati > Pseudomonadota > Gammaproteobacteria > Alteromonadales > Pseudoalteromonadaceae > Pseudoalteromonas > Pseudoalteromonas sp. 1181_04. Next base: position 133,806 of record NZ_VXCS01000005.1, on the reverse strand, counting down.
TTATGACTCTAAAAATCATTACAGAGCATTACAAAAGACCCATCTTAATTAGTTATATAAACAATTTTATTCTACACTCAGAACAATAATAAAAACCAACAAGTGGTTTTACTTATACAACAATACAAGGACTGAAAAAATGAACGATATCAAAACCCCAAATATTGAAGTGCAATGTAAAGCAGATAACTACTTTTCCCTTAAAACGTTGACTGTTTTACCTCATACACAAGAAAATTGGTTAACATTTTTTAATAACGAAACAAATCCGACTGAGTCGCTGAGTGTTTTGTTTAATAATGCAGGAAAAAACGATCTCATAAGCACTGAAAAAAGACAATACGTAGAACTTATTATCAGCCTAGATCCGTCAGTGGCTGCCGATTGGGAATTTTATGGGAATGGTGTTGAATATTGTGGTGCAGATAGCAATTGCCAATATAATATATCTACCGAGATCACTGATGACGACACTTTAGTTTTAAGAATTGCTCAAGTAGAGCCGACCTATGAATTTAACGGTGTAGATAAAGACAATCTTGAAAAAGTTGTTGAAGTAACCGAAGGCAAAGAAACTGAGTATTTACCTATTTCGTTTAGGTATACAGCTAAACATGTGCCTTCTGGCAAAATTTATATGTCACAAGATCCTAAAATTGTTGTTCGTAGGCCTGGTGCTACATACTAATATAAAGCACTAGCACAACGAAAAGAAGAGTCATATTGTTGCATTAACGCAATAAACTCTTCTTTTTGGCACCAAGGTTTAAACCAGGGTAAATTAAACCACATCGGGTGATAGCCTATCATTAATGACTTTTCTATATACATTAACGCTGACTGATATTCACCAATCACACTATATACAAGCGCTGCAGTGAACACATATTCATTATGATCTGACGCAATACTTATTGCTTTATTGAGTGCTTGCAAGGCAAGTTTAGCTTCGCCGAGTTGGCTGTATGCTTGTGCGACTTCTAAATAACTATCAAGGGTGTGTTGATCTTGCGCCAGCTCAACTACCTTTAAATAATTAGCTGGATATGACTCACTAAGTCCTAAAACCTTTTCAATATCAGCTAGGTTAAGGCGAAAGCTGATATGCTCTGGGTTTATATCAACCGCCTGTTGGGCAACTATTAATGCTTGCGAAAACTCTCCTTGTAACGAATAAGCAATACTTAAGTTACTTAAATCTATGCTATCAGGTTTAATCTCAATTGCCTGTTTATATTGCTTTATAGCAATGGCTAAATCACCTTCTGTTAGGGCTATATCTGCCAGTAATTGATTTGCCATATAGTTTTGAGAACTTAAGCTTATAACTTCATTAAGCAGCTGCTTTGCCTCTTCAATTTGACCTTGCCACCATAATACTTGCGCTAAATTTTGCTTTATTATTGGATTTGCTCGTATTTTTAATGCAAGTTCAAACGCCTGCTGTGCTTCAGGCAACTGATCTTGTTGTAAATATAATAAACCTTTAAGTTCATAAAGAGCGGTAGAACTTGCTCCAACTTGTTCAGCTTTAGCTAAATACTGCTTCGCAGTTAACCAATCTTGCCTAGCAACCGCGATTAGCATTGCATTTGTAGCAAATGCAGGGGTGTTTTGATACGCAGTTGGTGAGTTAAAAAGTAATTTACTGGCAATATTTAAATACTCTGCTTGCTGTGATTGCTGATATAAACTCAGGGCGACTTCACGTAATAACTCATAGTTGGCATATAACTGCGGGGTTTGTTCTATAGCCTCTTTAATACGCATAAATAATTGATCAGTGTAATCACCAACTTGCTGCACTTTTTGATAAAGCTCAATATGTTCTATTTGTTCTTTGTCACTAAGCTGCGCCATTGCAATATATTTACTATCAAAATCAGGGAAAAGCGCTGTTAATTGCTGACTGCTTAAATGGTACATCTGATTATAACTATCAATTACAATGGGCCATTGCTTACGCGCTTTTACCGTCCAATTTGGCGCCTCGAGCCGAACTAACGTTAAATAGCATTGCGGTTGCATGCAATTAAGCTCAGCGGTCACCACTTCTTGTGCACCCGTTGCTTGCTTTAATTTATGTAACTTATCTGTAAAAGTAAGTTTAGCATTGCCGCTTTGTAAAATGAGCGCAACCTCATCCTGCGAAATAAGATTTAACTGCTTACTATTAATAATACTTTGCCTAATAGCATCATCAATTGTGGCTTTGAGCATATTTGTATCTGCGGATAACAGTGCGGCTGATTTTACCACCGGAGGTAAAAATGCAACATAGTGCTCTGCTGGTTTATGCACTTGCAGCTTATACATTAAGCCTGTTGCAACCACGGCAATACAAAGCAAAGTCCCTAAAAAAACAGCCTTTTTAGGCGATTTTTTTTGTAATGCGAGTTGCTCTAGTGGAACTGTGTCTTGCGCCAAAATTTCTTGCTGTTTAATAGCTATAATAACGGCTTGTAACTTACGCTCTACACTTTGAGCATCAACAGGGCGGCGGTCTTTTTTTCGTTGTAATAATTGATTTAGTAAATCACATAATTCATTAGGTAACTTGGGAATGATCTCATGTGCATTACACGCTTTACCGTTGGCAATATTATTAGCAATCGTTTGCGCAGATCCTTCACCAAATGGATGACGGCCACTAATAAACATATAGGCCAGCATACCAAAAGAAAATAAATCACTGCGAAAATCTAACGGCTGTTTATTAAGCTGCTCAGGCGACATCGCACTAGCACTGCCACAACTGGATTCATCACGTTGCTCACCAAGCGGCTTATTTTGTAATGTTGCAATACCAAAATCGGTGATTTTCAATTCATTTTTATCAATTAAAATATTGCTAGGCTTTAAATCACAATGCATAACATCTTGACTATGGGCATGGGTTAGACCAGCACACAGTTGTGCTAATAAATTAAGCTTTTCGGAGAGTGTGGTGACGTGCTGATGTTGAAACTGCTGTAATGTTTTGCCTTTTAAGTACTCCATTACAATACAAATTTGCTGCTCATATAAAATTACATCATGTATTTGTACAATATTAGGGTGATTTAAACGAGCAAGCAGCTGCGCTTCAACCAAGGGGTCGCTATGTTCTATTGAGTGCTCAGTAGGCTTTAATAATTTAATCGCAACATAGCGCTTTAAACGTGTATCCTCTGCAAGATACACACTTCCCATACCTCCTTGGTTAAGTAGTTTAATTAATTTATAGTTAGTGATGACTTTATTAAATTTTAATACTGTTTCATGCTCTAACGACATCCGAGGTACTCTCTAATTCACACCCTTTATAAATCATAAAGGATGCGCCAGCAAACCGTACTTTTCGCAATTGTCTTTCGATGATATTTTCAGCATCATGAACATTTACTAAAACTTCTGAAAACTGCTTGCGAGCACGATGTATCTGTATATTTAAATAGCGCATGTCGACACCTAAATCTTTCACTAATTGCTCCGTATTTACCCAACCTTGGTTAGCTGGTAATACTCCTTTTTTAGCATCTAAAGCTCTATAGCGCGCTAAATTTAAGGTTAAGTAGTGATGGCAGCGAACATGCAAATCAAAATCTTTATTATTATTGTGATGTTGAACTTTTAATTCTGATGTTTCTTCATCCAAACTTAGGTTAAAAATAAAGTCTAAATCACTAATATACAATTGTGGTACGGAGCTCATCTGGGTTGCAACTTCCAGATGACTAGAAAGAAACACCCATTGTTCACCACCTAAGGTAATAATACTATGATCTTCTAAGACTTCTCGTATCGTAAACTCATCATCGTGTAATGATTCTAACAACCATTGGCCGCTACTTTGCTCAAAAACAACCACGCTATCAGGTTGCTGCTCAGGCAATAGGTGGTAATGATTAAGCTTAATTGTCTCGGCTGTTTGACTTTGCTCGTCATCTAACTTGATTAATTGGTCTGTAGGAGCACTGAGATCTTTAACCACATAAGTGACCTCTGAATTACCGGCAAAATAAATTTTATCGCCAATACTTAGTTCTTCAGAGTCATCCTTCACCAAACGCTTATGATTTAACCAAGTACCATTCAGGCTTAAGTCACGGATATACCACTTACCATTCAACCACTCAATAATAGTGTGTATTTTCGACACACTCAGATCGTTGACAAGTGTATCTACAGAATATTGAAAGCGCCCAAAACTATGATGCGCATATAAAAAACAATATTCACTTGTATGTTTATTAATTAAATAAGCCATTTTCACTACCTTTTATCGAATGATGAGGTATGTGTCTAACTATTGATATTACAACCAATTCTCTATAATAGACACAACCAAATCAAAATGAAACAAAAAATTAACATTCAATGTATTCATGGGTTAATCCGCAAACAATTGCGGCCAGATAACAGTATTTTAGAAACAAAAAGGCAAAATAAACATTACGTACTATTACAGCAATTGTTTATTAAAGGGATAAGTAAAAGAATGAAATATAAAAAAAGCCAGCTCAAGGTGAGCTGGCCTAATATTACTAAAATAAGTAACTAAAACTAGGGAATCAACATGATGCCTGCGTTGACTGCAATTCAACAACAAGCATAATAGTAGACGCCCCCAAGGTACTTTAGTTCAAAATAAATTTAAAATTGATAAAATAATACTGCATGCGCCAAATAGCAGACATAAAAAAAGCCAGCTCAAAATGGGCTGGCTCAATCATTACTAAAATTAGTAACCAAATAGGGAAATCAACATGATGCTTGCGTAAACTGCAATTCAACAACAAGCAAAAGAGTAGACGCCCTCAAACTACTTTAGTTCAAAATAAATTTAAAATTGATAAAATAATACTGCATGCGCCAAATCACAGGCATAAAAAAAGCCAGCTCAAAATGGGCTGGCTCAATCATTACTAAAATTAGTAACCAAATAGGGAAATCAACATGATGCTTGCGTAAACTGCAATTCAACAACAAGCAAAAGAGTAGACGCCCTCAAACCACTTTAGTTCAAAATAAATTTAAAATTGATAAAATAATATTGCATGAGCCAAATAGCAGGCATAAAAAAAGCCAGCTCAAAATGGGCTGGCTCAATCATTACTAAAACTAGTAACCAAATAGGGGGAAATCAACAATGATGCTTGTGTAAACTGCAATTCAACAACAAGCAAAAGAGTAGACGCCCTCAGGCTACTTTAGTTCAAAATAAATTTAAATTTGTTGAAAATAACTCGTGAACCAAATAGCAGGCATAAAAAAAGCCAGCTCAAAATGGGCTGGCTCAATCATTACTAAAACTAGTAACCAAATAGGGGGAAATCAACAATGATGCTTGTGTAAACTGCAATTTAACAACAAGCAAAGAAGTAGACGCCCTCACGCTAATTTAGTTCAAAATAAATCAGGCTAATTTGAAATAATGCTAACTTTTTATCAAAGAAAGCATTTGCTGTTCATCAAATTTTGTAAAACTCATTGATTTTTCAGTAAATAATGCATCAACAAGCGCTTGCTTATGTTGTTGCATTTTAAATACTTTTTGCTCAATTGAATTCGCCATTATCAGTTTATAAACAAAAACAGGATTTGTTTGACCGATTCGATAAGCACGATCTGTCGCTTGTTTTTCTACTGCTGGATTCCACCAAGGATCAAAATGGATCACAGTGTCCGCCTGAGTAAGATTAAGCCCTGTACCGCCAGCTTTTAAACTAATTAAAAATACCGACGTTTGACCACTGGTAAATTCTTCGATCACTTTATCGCGATGACGCGTTTGCCCCGTAAGCAAGCTGTAATTGATCTCCAGTGATGCTAGCTGCTGCGCAATAATATCTAATGCAGAAGTAAATTGGCTAAAAATAATAATATTACGACCTTCACTTAACATTACTGGTAAATGGCTACTCAACCAGTCAAGTTTTGCACTTCTAGCTGAGGTGTGTTCGTCAATCAAACGCGGGTGACAACATATTTGTCGTAACTTTAATAACGCCTCTAAAAAGGCTAATTTGCTCTTTTGCGCGCCTTGGGAAGCAAACAGGTCGACCATTTTCTCTTCTAGAGAATCAGTAATACTTTGGTAAATGTCTTTTTGCTGTGCTTCGAATTCAAACTCTTTGATCAACTCTGTTTTAGGTGGTAGCTCTTGTGCTACTTCAGCTTTTGTACGGCGTAAAATAAAAGGCAAGATCAGTGATTTAAGCTCTTTAGCACGATCACTATCAGCGTCACGCTCAATCGGAGTCTGAAAATGCTGTTTAAAATGAGCCTGTGAACCAAGCAATGAAGGCATTGCAAAATCTAACAATGATTTCAATTCAAATAAATTGTTTTCAATCGGTGTACCACTTAAACATAAGTTAAATTGTGCATTTAAACGCTTAACTAAACGAGATACTTGCGCACTGTCATTCTTTATATACTGCGCTTCATCAAGGATAATATTCTCAAAATACAACGGCGAGTAGTAAGCGATATCACGCTTGAGTAATGGATAAGTAGTAAGAATGCAATCTGCCTGGGCTAAATGTTGTAATTGCTCAATCCGCGCGCTACCAAATAGGGTCGTCACTTTAATACTACTGGCGAATTTAGCCATTTCATTTTGCCAATTACTTACCAAGCTCGTTGGGCAGACAATTAGCGTTGGGCCTGCTTGCTCTCGTTGCCGTGCGTTAGCTAAAAATGCAATAACTTGTAAGGTTTTGCCTAATCCCATGTCGTCGGCGAGGATTCCGCCTAACTGATGGCGTTTTAAGAACTGTAGCCATTGAACGCCTTGCTGTTGATACTCGCGAAGCCGCACGCCCGCATTCAAGCCATGTAACACTGTAGTAGCAGTAGCTGGTGCATCTAGCTCAGCTAAATAAGACTCTAAGCTGTCGTCGACTAAGTTAACCGCAAAACAGCTCATCTTCATTAAATGTACTAAAAATGATAAAGGTATAAGTAATTCATCGCGTGTTTTTATAAACTCAAAACGATCTTTAAAATCAGTAAGCGTATCAAAAGCTGGTTTTGTTATTACTCCAAACTGTTTACCATTTGCATAATAATAAAAAAGTTCGCTTTGACGATTAAGTGATTGAAATTCTGAATTATCGTTTGCTAATACGGTGGCAGCTTTAGCGTTTGAGATCATTATTTTACTAACAATTTGATGACCTTTACCACGTTTAACATCCAAGCTGACATTAGTGATTGATTTTTTTATCACTAGTTTTTTATCAGTTACCTTCCAACCACGCTGACGAAGTTTAGGCAAAACCTCGTATTTAAACCAATGCTGATGAATAACTGATTGTTTATTAAAAACAAACTCATTTTGTAAAGCCCCTTTACATAGTTCAAAGCCTAAATTTGTGAGCTCTGTGATAACGGTATTTTCAAGCGATGCATTGAGAATATTTGCTGGTGCTGAGTTTGGAGCGTAATTACCATCTTGATAGTTAAAGGTAAGCGTAAGCTTTAATTGGTTATTGCTATTACTAACATCCACAACAGCACAAGTATCTGCTACCCGTTTTATTTTTTTACGTTCAGATGATTGGTAATGAGGTATTACACCGTCACCAAAATTTGCAGCTAATTGCTTATAGACACGATCAAAATTAGCAGTATGAATGGCTGGGATCGCTTTGATATGAGCAACTTCTTCACCACTTAGTGGCGTACGTAAACGGCCTATGCGTAGTGACTCTGTATCAAGATAAGTCGGTGGTGTGGTTTTAAGTAAGAACCAAGATTGTTTACCCGTTAAACTTACATTTAATTGAATAAGATCTTTTTTGTGTGACCACGAAAAACTCAGATCTTCAGCACTATCTGCTTTAATCGACTGACGAGAGCGCCCAAAAAACAAACGCTGAGAAGCAATCAACTGCTGCAATGCGTTAAATCCCCATTGCCCTCTAAGCTCTAAATTACCAAGTGCATTTTGAGAACGGATCCAACTGTATAAACGAAAATCAGTTTCGAGTAAATCGGATGGTGTTACAAAACTATTAAGCTGCTGATCAGTAAGGTTTCTACCGAGGGTATACTGATGTTCTGCAGAGAAAGCGGCAATTTTTGGTGTTAAAATAACCCGATTGTTTTCTACATCAAGCACAAATAAAAGTACATTTTTAGCTTGTGCTGACTGGTTTTGCTTAAGTGTTGTTAGCTCTTCAAACCAATCATTAATTATATAGTCTTGGCCGTAATCACCAGAATGATCAATCTTCAGCTTTAACAATACAGCAGCCAAGTGGCGACAGTTAGTTTTGGCATTACATGAACAGTGTCGATCAACTGTAAAACCATTGGCTAACTTCTTTATCTCTATATGTTGGGTAAAAGTACAGCCTTGATTTCCAAACACCGAGGCATCAATAACAGAGAAATCATGATTATGCTCTAACCAATTAATTTGACCATTTGCTACGTACTCTTTTGCTTTACTGAGCACAGGAGGCTTAAACAGCTGTTTAATAAATCGCTCAGATAAAGGAAATTGAGTCGCTTGCTCTTGCTTGATCTCTTCAAAAATAGCGAGTAGGTCATTCTTAGATAAGTTAGCAGACATATTGCTCAGGGCAGTAAAAAATAAAAATAATTTTACCAGTATATGATTTATCGGCGTCGAGCTAAAGCATTAAAATGATTAAAAAGACTGGTTGGAGCTGATAAGTTAGTAAAAAAATGATCTCAATACAAAAACAGCTGAATTTAATAGTTAAACACAATTAACCAACAACAAACCCACAAGTTATAAACATATTGTTAATTATTAAGCGCGTTTACAGATCACATTTTTACTAAGGTATAAAAAAATAGCGGTAAGAGTGAAAAATATAGCTAATCAGTTAGTAAAAAAATGATCTATGAGCTCAATAGTAAGGTTTATTGATATTTTAGATCATTATTTTACTAACAAAACACAGTTTGGGATCAGAATTTTACTAACAAAAAAAGCCTTCAGATCAGATTTTTATTAACTAGTTAAATGCATTTAATAACTTAGTTAGCTGTTCTAAGCGCTTGTCAGTCATCACTTTATTATCAATTTTGATTGATAAATCACCACTTTTTAAATTACGTTGCAAGCTGATATAATTATTTTCTAGTAGTGCTTCTCGACGTTGAGCTGACTGTGGCTCAGCGGTAAGTAATTTAGTGATCGTCATTGCACGCTTATCATCACCAATTATATCTTCTAAGCTATTATCGTGTGTCAAATGATTTACTTGCTGATTAAAACTATGCTCATCACGTTCTTTTGCTGCAATCAGTTTTTTAGCTACTTCACGGCCAACATGATTCGCTGTTGGATAAAGGGCAAGTACGGCAGCAGGAAGCTTCTCAAAGGCTTTAATTGCATCAGCAATAGCTGTATGCGATACACCTTCAATGGCGGCTACTTCACGATAAGAGCCTTTTTTTCCCTGTGCAACTAACTCATCTTTTGTTTGTTGATATGCTTGGCCAAGTTCCCAGAGGCTAGGGGCAATATATTGGTCTGACGATACCGCTAAAATCTTAGCATCTAAATCTGTAAAATCACTCGAACTAAGAACCATGTAGTCAGCATTGCCAATTATACATGCCATACGACGACGTGAGCCGGCTAATACCAGTGTTTCATCACCTTTGTCCCAACATAGGGCGGGGTGTTGGTTACGACCATCCTCGGCTATTGCAGGGAGTATATCAGCGACAGACTTTTCATTGAGTAACACTTGAACACGACGATTTTTTGCGTACACCTTGGTGGTACTTTCTATTTCAGCATGCGGGATCACTTTGCAAACAAGTGTGATCTGACGATTAGGATCACTTGGTGCAGGCATTTTGATCACATCGCCTGCGTTTGCTTGTTCTAGTAATTCATCAAGATTACTATTACCAATTGAAGTAGCAAAAGGATCTAAGCTGGTGTCATTTTTACGTTTTTTAGCCATTTTTTGTTAACTACCTTACTTAGTTTCATTCAATTGAGATTGTGTTGATTGCCAGTTTGAACGGATCAGCATTTCTAATTCATCAACAACATCTTTTATATTTTCTTGAGCTCTGATCAGTGATTCTCTACTTGCTAAACTGTCAGATGTTTTTTGATCAAAAATAGTATTGAATGACGAAGAGCTCGCTGTAATTGCCGAGCTGTGGTTAATTGGGTAACTCATTACCTGACGACCAAATGCACTGCGTACATCTTTAACGATGTCACGCTGTGAATGATTGCCTTTTACGTAATTAGTTACTAAAAATTGCATAAAGTCCCAACCTTCATGACCTAAAGATGCAACGGTATGATAGATTTCGCCTAAACGTTTTAAATATTTGTTATTAGCATCGAAATCAACGGCTTCAGGATGTACCGGGATCAGCATTGCCGTAGATGCCATTAAAGCATTGTAAAACATGAAGTTAAGAGATGGAGCTGTATCAATTAAAATGATATCGAATTGATCCTTAACCGGATCAATGACTTTTTCTAATAGTTTATGGTAATGACGGGTTTTTTCATAACTTGAACTATCTTTTAGCAACGTTGCAGTTTCGTGTTCAAAGTAAAAGTCATCCATACCAGAAGGCAAAATGCGTATATTTGGGATATGCGTAGGCAAAAAAGCATTTGTAACAAGTTGCTGCCAAGTTTCATCTGGATCTAAGTCAATGCAATCTCGCATTAAATCACCGACCGTGATCGGTTCAGGTTCACTGGGTGGGAAAAAACTCGATGATGACCCTTGCGGATCTAAATCAATAATACCAATACGGTAACGTTTAATGTTAGTCGTAGCTAGGGCTGCAGCAATATTTACCATACTGGTTGTTTTACCACAGCCGCCTTTTAGAGAGTTAATAACAATAACTTGTAATTTATCGTCAACATTGCGGTGATCTGGCTGGATATCCATTATATCTGCCATAGCAAATATATTTACCAAGGTGTAAGCATAATGGCCGTTAGCACCGCGTTTAATGTTTAGCTCATCAAAATCACCATTGTCATGGCGGCGTTTTAAGGTACGATTGTTACAGCCTAACAGATCTGCTGCTGCTTTTTGAGTGTAAGTTCGAAGCTCTTTTTCTTCAGATTTTAAGTGGGCACGATAATGCTGAATACGTCCTGCTAATGATTTTTCTGCGACTTCTGCAGTTGCTTTTAAAAGCCGATAGGTGGATAGCGCATTATTATGAATTGACATACTTTATTCCTCAAAGTTAGGTATTAAGTATAATGTCCATTCAATTGACTGTAAACAACTATTTATGACGACATGGCTTTTAATAACAAGACATTTAGAATTAATTTGTAATTTTAAAATTGCTTAGTATAAATAAAGAAGTTTAAAGGTGGTTAAATATATAAGGTAGTAAAGGTTAAGGGCATAAAATAGACATCTAAGTTTCTGATATATATAAATAATAGTAAAAAAAGTGGATCAGGTTTATACTTGGTTAAGATCAGATCTTTAGTAACTGACAGATCGTAATTTTACTAACTCTGAATCAGATACTTAAGTTATACACAGTTTGAACACAGGTTTACGCACAAAAACCGCTGTTGAGATCAGTTTTTTACTAAGATAATTAAGAACTTATCCACTTACAATCGGGATAAATAGGCTGTTCAATTAGTATAGATCTGATCTGTAGTAGGTATAGATCAGATCTATGCTAACTGATTCGATGATTATCCACAGGCATTAGTAAAAATTAGATTTATGTCGTGTATTTTTGGTTAAAAAACAAAAATACACGGACAAAAATACGCGTGAGTTAGTAAAATTTAGACTTATAACCGTAGTGTTAGTAAAAAACTGATCTGAAAATCAAGATCATTAAGGTTACTTAGTAAAATAGTGATCTGAACATATATTTTAATCCCAGATCAGTTTTGTACTAACTTAAACATTTAACTTTTTCTGTTTAATGTGTTGTTATTAGCTGTCGCAATAAAATTGGAAATAAGAACAATGAACCGAAAGGTCAACATCTCGGTAGATAACTTACCCGATACATTACGGGGTCAGATCCACGGGGTGGAAAGTGCAATAGATAACGAAAGCCTCGCATTATTTACAGACAATAAAGATGTGCGGGTTTCATTAGAAAATGCAGCGCATGGACTAAGGGCCTATTCGAATACTTTTAATCATTATGATTTGTGGGGACGTTTTGTTCGCTCAGGCCATAAAAAATTACCACTCGAAGAAGCACCTAAAAAAACCATTATTACTCGAAAAATATCCGAAAAAGTGGATGGCATTTTGTATGATGGTGAAATTAAAATTACTCCAGCGGTAGTAAGTACCCGTAAAGACGGTGAAGATGTTGAATATTTAGTTTGGCCATCAGATCGTGAAGAAAAAGTAGAACGTGCATTAATCCGTTTAGCTTCTAAAGGTAAAATTGTTAAAATCAATTTTAAGTCCGGTATTCAATATGCCGTGGTTTTTTCGATGAACGAATTAGCGCAAGAACTTAAAGCTGTTGGGCAATCAATGCCTTACCCACAAATCAAAGAAGCATTAGAAGCACTGCAAGGTTCTAAGCTATCGTTTAAGTATTCAGCGACAGATACTAAAAATACCAATATTGATGATTCATTTTACGAATCAAATATGAACTTTCTTTCTTCTTTGCACTTTAGTGGTAAAAAAGGGCAGGGCGGTAATGTTAAATGTGTTGCGTGCTTGAATGCGTTTGTCCATAACATGATCGATAACCTCGAATACAAAGGTTACTATTTCAATAGTGCGCAAGAATTAAAGCGCGGATTATCTCGCTGGATGATGTTGCGTCTTTATCATCTTTGGCGCTATGCGGCACCAGGAAAAACATATCATTTTAGATTGTTATCTATCATGGAAAAATATGGCTCAATCTATTCAACTGACGATATCACTGAAAATAAATTAAAAGCATTGCGTCGTGATATGACCACTACGATGAAAGATCTTATCGAAAAAGGTGCTATTTCAGAATATAGCATTACGAATGTTAAAGATGATAAAACTGGTAACATTGTAGATTATACATACGAGATGCATCCTTCAGATCAGTTTTGTGATGAAATACTTACTTTGAATAAGCATAACAAACGTATTGAAATTCAAGGTGGTAAACGCATAGTTGAAAATGCAGTTTTAATCGACGAAGATAAAATTGAAGAAATAGTCAAAGATTAACTTACCGCTTAAGCTTATTCTGACTAAGGCCGCTATATAGCGGCCTTTTTAACATAATTATTTATCAACTTGTTCCAAATATAATCTATCAACAAGAAAATCATACTCTCGTTTACGCGGATGGCTTTGTGGTTTTTGATAATCTGATAACGTACCTAGTTTTACATCCGGTTCAGGGTTTATCAAAATAAAAGGTAGTGCGGCACTAACATGATAACGATTTTGCGCGGTGTATCTCACATTTACTTGTGGGCTAACGCGGGTGGGGCGTCTTATTCGTAACTTATCTTTATCTCCTAAACTAGCGACACGTAATTGTTCTTGAGCAACGAGTGTTTGCCAACTGAGTTGATCTATCATTCTAGGATTGGAATAACCGGCTGATTTTTCGAGCATGGCTAGTGCCATCTTTTTTGTCAGTGTTTTAGTCGCGTGTTTGTGCATCCAGGTAAAACGAACTGAAAAAGGGGAGTTTACTTCAAAATGAATTTTACGGTACGCGGCGAGTGTTATTAAATTTGGTATCGCATTATGAACCGCTTCAAAGCGAGCATCATTATTATCAATGGCTAGAATACATTCTTTAAATGCAGCTTTAGCTTTATTTAATTGTTGAATTCGAGCAACAAGTTGTTTTTGATCCGCATTTTTTATTACCAGTAACCCAGGGTGACGTTTTAAAACACGACTACTTAAGCCTGATTTTTTATAGATATCGTTAAATGAATTTAAAATCAACTTTTGGCCCGTAGCACCTGTAATTTTCGTAACATTGATCGATTGAGGGACTATCTTTTCATCGTTACTATCAATATCAGGCAATTGATAATAATCAGCCTTTGAATAATCGCATTGCATTAAATCATCAATAAAGTGATTAGTTAAATCACTAAGTAAATCGAACTGACTGCGAATTTGTACTTTAGTTACCATAAGAACACATCATACAATATAGATGATAATAGTCTACCATAGCCGCAGTTAAACTAAAAACAAAGCAGCGCACAATCACCTGTTTATTTATCGTTTAATTTTACTCGATGCTAAGTATATATTATAAATGAAATTAAGTATGATGTGTTCTTTGTTCTTGGTAAGGACCTTATAACGGATAGGTTGATAGTTTTTCTAACTTAAAAGTTCGATCATCTCTAAATAAGTATGTTTAATTATTGCCTTTGAGCTGATGATTAAGTACATCATGTTGCTGCAATTGTATAATCTCCGATGCGATAGAGGTATTTACCTCAAGTATAAGTTGTGTAATTAAAGGGTGAGGACTAACTCTATTGTAGTTTTCAGTTGCCAATGGATACTGGTATATCAATGCAACAATTTACGGGAGCTTATTGATGTGACCAATTCTATAAATTACTCATAGGCACACTATTTCAATTTTGCTTCAGGGGATTATCTAATTTGAAACAGCTTACAAATTATCAGTCGTGCAGTTGCAGTGAGTAAGTTTATGGCTGTGAGCACAAAAATAAACTGCGCTTACAGACTTTATAACCATGAAGCTTAAGTAATCGTCGATATAGTTAAAGAGCTGAACTACAGTGATAACAAGCTGCTAAACCTATCTAGTTTAAGCCAGGCATTATAAAAATGTTATATGAACGCTGAGAAATAGGCCAATAAGATGTATAGGAGTTGGAGTCAAACCAGCGCTCGAATTTTACAATTACATACTATTGCCTTAATTTAATTGCAGTGTCATTCAGGCTTGAATTGACAACTATCAGTAATTTGAGATACGTGCCAACATGAATCAAACAAGGTAGTTACAAGCAACATCAGACGAACTGAATTTCATTTAATTTAGGTATACCTCTTTATTACTCAGCACCCTTAGCACATATTTTAAACTTCAGCCATTTGATATAAAAAATAATCTAATTTCATCTGTAAAGTTAAGGTTACATAGCATTACAATTTAAGTATGATGTGTTCTTATTTTCAGTTGTAGAGTAGGCACTTAGTTTATTTACTAAGGTCTCGCTGTATTATTTAATTTTATGTTTTATATTAATAAGTTAAACAATACCCTGTGCATATTTTAAAAAATAAAAAGGTGGCAGAACAGTGCAAATCATCAATAATATTTATCTCATAACTAAATAATTGATAATTAGCGAATATAGTCCTTGAACAGGGGCACTGCATACGTTAATTTTCATCTATCAGGTAAATGTAGGAATGAGGAAATTAATATGCAGTCGTGGAACCCAAATAGCTGGAGAGAGCTCCCAATACTTCAGCAGCCACAGTATCCAGATCAAGAAGCGCTGAAAACTGTTGAAGGCCAATTAAAGAGTGCACCGCCACTGGTCTTCGCAGAAGAGACCCGTAGTTTATTTAAACAACTAGAAGACGTTTGTGAAGGCCGTGCCTTCTTACTTCAAGGTGGTGATTGTGCTGAATCATTTAGTGACTTTAATGCCGCTAATATTCGTGACACATTTAAAACAATATTACAGATGGCAGTCGTACTAACTTATGGCGGTAAATGCCCTGTAGTTAAGATTGCGCGCATGGCAGGGCAATATGCTAAACCACGCTCAGCAGATTTAGAAACCATTGATGGGGTATCTTTACCTTCATACCGTGGTGATATCGTAAATAATTTTGAGTTTACTGAACAAGCGCGTATTCCCGATCCACAACGCTTAATGACGGCTTATCATCACAGTGCAGCAACATTAAATTTATTACGCGCATTTGCACAAGGTGGACTTGCAGATTTACATCAGGTAAATCGCTGGAACATGGGTTTTGTTGCAGCAAACCCACTTAAAGAAAAATACCAACAACTTGCGGATAAGATTCAAGATGCGCTTGAGTTTATGGAAGTGTGCGGTATTAACTCAACAATTGCACCAAGCCTTAAAGAGACTGATTTATACACCTCTCATGAAGCGTTATTACTGGGGTATGAAGAAGCGCTTACTCGCCGTGATCATCTATCTGGTGATTGGTATGACTGCTCAGCACATTTTGTTTGGATTGGTGAACGTACTCGCCAACTTGATCATGCTCATATCGAATTCTTTAAAGGTATTAAAAATCCAATTGGGGTAAAAGTTGGCCCAGGAATGGATCCTGACGACTTAATTCGTTTAATTGATGCGCTTAATCCAGATAACATCCCAGGGCGCTTAACATTAATTACACGTATGGGTGCTGATGTACTTCCTGAAAAGTTGCCGGCCTTAGTACGTCGCGTTCAACAAGAAGGCCGTAAAGTAATTTGGAGTTCTGATCCAATGCACGGAAATACTGAAAAAGCGACATCAGGGTATAAAACCCGAAGCTTTGACAATATTTTGCGTGAGATCAGCCAGTTCTTCGCAGTTCATAAAGCTGAGGGCTCGTATGCAGGTGGTGTTCATTTAGAAATGACTGGCCAACATGTTACTGAGTGTACTGGTGGTGCTTACGGATTATCTGATGACGATCTAGCACAGCGTTATCGCACACAGTGTGACCCACGTTTAAATGCTGATCAGGTATTAGAACTTGGCTTCTTAGTTGCAGATTTATTAAAAGACGCACGTAAGTAGAGTTAGTCCAAAAAATCAAAAGCCGCAGATGCGGCTTTTTTAATGTCCGATATTATTTTTATACCTTGTGTAACTAAAATTAACTATATTGAAGTTAGTACTTACGTCGCTCAAGGTTAGTATCAGAAATGATCTTAGCGGAAATTTCTTCTACAGAATGATGGGTCGAATTTAAATACGCCAGCTTATGTTTTTTATACAGCATTTCAACTTCGCGTACTTCGATTCGACATTGCTTAAGTGAAGCGTATTTTGAATTAGCCATACGGCGTTGGCGAATATCAGCCAACCTGACTGGATCAATCGTTAAACCAAACAGCTTATGCTTATAGGCTACTAAGCACTGTGGTAAGTTACCCGAATCTAAATCTTCTTCAGTGATAGGGTAGTTAGCTGCTTTAATACCATACTGTAGTGCTAAATATAAACTAGTTGGCGTTTTACCACTGCGGCTTACGCCGACCAAAATTATATCGGCTTCAGCATAGTTACTTATATTAGCGCCGTCATCATTCGTAAGCGCATAGTTCACGGCATCAATTCTAAAGTCATAACTTTTTTCATGCATTGAATGAGTACGATGAATTTTAGGCACCGGCGCTACTTTTAGTTCTTGCTCAATTTTCTCACTAAATGTAGTTAAGAAATCATAAGTAACGGCGTTCGATGAGCGAATAATTTCACTTAAATTGTGATTAACAAAAGTAAAAAAAACCAAAGGTTTTTCGCCTTCGCGTTGTGCCGTTGCATTGATCAATGCTTTTATTTCGTTCGCTTTTTTTTCAGTTTCAACAAAAGGGATAGTTTTATGATTAAATTCAACGGGAAATAATGACAAAGTGGCGTGGCCAAATACTTCAGAAGTAATAGCAGTACCGTCAGAAATATAAAATGCAGTTCTCATATTAACCTTTTTATTACGTTTAATAGTTAAAATAGCCACCCTACGGTTTACGTAAGGTCTATTGCCAGTGTAGAATGAAGGTGACCTTTTTAGAAGGTTTTCTTTCTTAACTCTCACAGTTATTACTACAATTTGTTTTTTTGGAGAAAGATCCGTGCAAGAATACGTTCTCTGGTATCAAGAGCTTGGTATGCAAGATGTTCCTCGTGTTGGCGGCAAAAATGCCTCACTCGGCGAAATGATTTCTAACCTAGCAAACGCTGGTGTACAAGTCCCAGGTGGTTTTGCTACTACCGCAGACGCATTTAATGAGTTTCTTGAGCAATCAGGACTAAATGCAAAGATCCACGACATTTTAGACACACTGGACGTGGAAGATGTAAATACACTAGCAAAAGTCGGCGCTGATATTCGTCAGTGGATTATCGACACCCCATTCCAACCTAATTTAGACCAAGCCATTCGCGACGCATACAGCCAACTCCACGGCAATGCAGCAGACGATGTTTCATTCGCAGTACGTTCATCAGCAACAGCTGAAGATATGCCTGATGCATCATTCGCAGGTCAGCAAGAAACCTTCCTAAATGTACGTGGTATCGACTCAGTAATGGTCGCCATCAAGCATGTGTTCGCATCGCTTTTCAATGACCGTGCCATTTCATACCGTGTTCACCAGGGTTATGATCATCGCGGCGTAGCATTATCTGCGGGTATTCAACGCATGGTACGTTCTGATAAGTCATCGTCTGGCGTTATGTTCAGTATTGATACTGAATCAGGTTTCGAAGATGTCGTGTTTATCACCTCAAGTTATGGTCTAGGTGAAATGGTTGTACAGGGCGCAGTAAACCCTGATGAATTTTATGTTCATAAACCAACACTTGCTAAAGGTAAGCCATCTGTAGTGCGCCGTAATATTGGCTCAAAAGCGATTCAAATGATTTACTCTGCCGATCAAGCGCATGGTAAACAAGTAGAAATCGTAGATGTAGATGCAGCCCTTTCAAATAAATTCTCAATTACCGATGCCGAAGTTCAAGAGCTTGCAAAGCAAGCTGTGATCATCGAAAAACATTATGGCCGCGCGATGGATATCGAGTGGGCAAAAGACGGTAATGACGGCAAGCTATACATTGTACAAGCTCGCCCTGAAACAGTTCGTTCAAACGAAGATACGAATGTTATGGAGCGTTTTCAACTAAATGGCAGCAGTGCTGTTGTCGTTGAAGGACGTGCCATCGGTCATAAAATTGGCTCAGGTGTTGTTCGTGTACTTGATTCGATTAAAGAAATGGATCAAGTTCAACAAGGTGACATTTTAGTAACCGACATGACTGATCCAGATTGGGAACCTATCATGAAACGTGCTGCAGCGATTGTAACTAATCGTGGTGGTCGTACATGTCACGCGGCAATTATTGCCCGTGAGTTAGGTATTCCAGCAGTTGTAGGCTGTGGTAATGCAACTGACCTGATTAAAGCAGGCCAAGAAGTAACCGTATCATGTGCTGAAGGCGACACTGGCTTTATTTATGAAGGTATTTTAGATTTTGAAATCCTCACTTCACGTGTCGATAAAATGCCTGAACTACCAATGAAAATCATGATGAACGTTGGTAACCCAGATCGTGCATTTGATTTTGCACGCTTACCACACTCAGGTGTTGGTCTTGCTCGCGTTGAATTTATTATCAACCGTATGATTGGTGTGCATCCTAAAGCATTGCTAAATTTTGATGCTCAAACAGATGAGTTAAAAGCTGAAATCACACAGATGATTGCAGGTTATGAATCACCGGTTGAATTCTATATTGCTAAATTAGTTGAAGGTATTTCGACCTTAGGCTGTGCATTTGCACCAGAGCGTGTAATTGTTCGTATGTCTGATTTTAAATCAAATGAATATGCTAACTTAGTTGGCGGACAACAATACGAGCCTGAAGAAGAAAACCCAATGATTGGTTTCCGTGGCGCAGCACGTTATATTTCGGAAGATTTCCGTGACTGTTTCGCACTAGAGTGTGAAGCAATCAAACGTGTTCGTAACGACATGGATATGGCCAACATTGAAATCATGATCCCATTCGTACGTACCCTTGAAGAAGGTAAACGTGTTATTGAATTACTTGAAGAACATGGTCTTAAACGTGGCGAAAATGGCTTAAAAGTAATCATGATGTGTGAACTTCCATCAAATGCATTACTTGCTGATGAATTTTTAGAACATTTTGATGGCTTTTCAATCGGTTCAAACGATTTAACGCAACTTACGCTTGGTTTAGACCGTGACTCAGGATTAATTGCCCATTTATTTGATGAGCGTAACCCTGCAATCAAAAAACTACTTTCTATGGCAATTCAAACTGCCAAAGCAAAAGGAAAGTATGTTGGTATTTGTGGTCAAGGTCCATCAGATCATGAAGACTTTGCTGCGTGGTTAGTAGAGCAGGGCATTGATTCTGTTTCACTAAACCCAGATACAGTACTTGAAACTTGGTTATACCTTGCTAAAAAATTAGCAAAATAATCGTTAAAGTATAAAAAATGCCAGCGTTATTGCTGGCATTTTTGTTTACTCAATATGTTATAGCCTATTTATAACTTTTATCGGGCTAACTTCTTATCTAAGAACGCGCAAGATTTTGTCAGCGCTTTTTGGCAAATTGCTAAATAATGGCGTGCTTTAGGGTAATAAAAAGAGAAACACATAAGCCCTGCAATAAAAAAGATCAAAGAAGGGCCTGGTACAATAGCAAAAAATAATCCCAGCAACATAAATAAACTGCCGACTAAAACTAATACACATTTTTTCATTTCAATTCCCTCGCAATTAAGCATCTACTATGAGTATAAGTAATCACAGTCTTTTTACGATAAAAAGAGTGTTACAAACTGTAAAATCTTCAATTTCTATTGCTCTTTAGCATGATATAATCGAACAAATGCCTTAATTTACTACCGTCATGATAGCAACTATTAGCCAACAAGATGCCGCGACCGATTTAGTCGCAAGTTACTTAAAAACTATAATTAAACAAGGGTTTACTGGCGACACTGATGCAAGTTATGCCACTCGTATAACTGCATCAACTGATAACAGTATTTACCAGCAGTTACCGCAAAGTGTTATTTTTCCTAAAACTGAAAAAGATATTCAAATTGCCCTGCAAACTGCTGCACAAGACCCTTATCTATCGCTGACTTTTGGACCTCGCGGCGGTGGTACAGGCACCAACGGTCAATCATTAACTCCCGGGATCGTAGTCGATTTATCACGTTATATGCGAGAAATCCTCGAAATTAATCCTGAAGAAGGTTGGGTTAGAGTGCAAACGGGCGTGATTAAAGATCAACTAAATGATTTTTTACGCCCTTATGGATTTTTCTTTGCACCTGATTTATCAACGAGTAATCGCGCAACAATCGGCGGAATGGTTAATACCGATGCATCAGGACAAGGCTCACTGGTGTATGGTAAAACTAGCGATCATGTTTTAGGACTTACCACTTATTTAGTCGATGGCACACAAATGTCAACGACACCAATAGACATTGATAAAGCCAAACTAATTGCTGAACAAAACACTACAATCGGTAAACTGTACGCAACAGTGCTTGATATTTGTTTGTCTGAGCGTGATGCAATTTTAGCCAAGTTTCCACGTTTAAATCGCTTTTTAACCGGATATGACTTAGAACATGTGCTAAGTGATGACTTACAAACCTTTGATATGAGTAGGCTAATAACAGGCTCAGAAGGTTCGCTTGGTATTGTTACTGAGGCTAAATTAAACATCACACCTATTGCTGAATTCAAAACCTTAATCAACATCAAGTATGATAGCTTTGATTCGGCACTGCGGCATTCACCGTTTTTGGTCGATGCTCGTGCTACCTCAGTTGAAACCGTTGACAGCAAAGTTTTAAATCTTGCACGTGAAGATATAATTTGGCATTCAGTATCGGACTTAATAACCGATGTGCCAAATAAGGATATGCAAGGGCTTAACATGGTTGAGTTTAATGCTGTATCGCCTGATGACATAAAAGACAAAGTTGAATCGCTATGTGCATTACTCGATGATTGCGTTGCACAACAAAAAAATGGCGTAATTGGTTATCAACTTACCAGCAGTAAGGCTGATATTTTAAAAATTTATGCCATGCGTAAGAAATCAGTTGGCTTGTTAGGTAATGTTAAAGGCGCACAAAAACCTTTGGCGTTTGCTGAAGACACCGCCGTACCACCTGAGAATCTTGCAGATTATATTGTTGAATTTAGAGCTTTGCTCGATAGCCATAATTTACAATATGGCATGTTTGGTCATGTTGATGCCGGTGTATTACATGTTAGACCGGCACTTGATATGTGTGATCCCGAACAAGAAAAATTACTGCGAGTGATCTCTGATGAAGTTGTTAAACTCACAGCTAAATACGGTGGTTTAATGTGGGGCGAGCACGGCAAAGGGTATAGAAGTGAATATGGCCCTGAGTTTTTTGGTGAGCATTTATTTAAGCAATTACGACTTATAAAATCAGCTTTTGATCCTAACAATAGGATTAATCCCGGTAAAATATGTACTCCAATTGAAAGTAAGGACTCACTAGTTAGCGTTGACGATCAAAAGCGTTCGTGGTTCGACAGACAAATTTCGGTTGATGTTAAAACTAGTTTTAATAATGCAATGACATGCAATGGTAATGGTATTTGCTTTAACTATGATGAAAACTCTCCAATGTGCCCATCATATAAAGTAACCGGTGATCGTCGTAATTCACCTAAAGGTCGCGCAAGTTTAATGCGCGAATGGTTACGATTACAAGAAGCAAAAGAGATTGATTTAATTGAGGTTGAAAAAGAACTTAATAAAGGTGAAGTGATCACCTGGTGGGAACGTTTTCAACATAGCCGCGATAAAAAGAAAGGCGTATATGATTTTTCTCATGAAGTTAAAGCCTCAATGGATGAGTGTTTAGCGTGTAAAGCATGTACCACAGCGTGCCCAATAAAAGTTGATGTACCTACTTTTAGGTCACGTTTTTTAAATTATTATCACAGTTACTACGCGCGCCCACTTAAAGATTATCTAGTCGGTAATATTGAAGCCAGTGCACCATTAATGGCCAAATTTTCAAATGTAATAAATCCAATTGTAAAAACTAAATTAGTCAGCTCATTAATAAAAAAATCTGTTGGCTATGTTGATACACCCGTGCTTAGTTCACCACGTTTAACAAAACGGATTAATAAAACACACGAATTTAATTTTGCACAACTTTCAGGCTTATCTCCCGAGCAACAAAGTGAGTATGTACTAATTGTGCAAGATCCGTTTACCAGTTTTTATGAAGCTGAGCTGGTAGAAAGTTTTATAAAAATAATTTCCGCACTAGGTAAGAAGCCAATACTGTTACCGTTTAAGCCAAATGGAAAACCGCAACACGTTAAAGGTTTTTTAAATGAATTTAAGATCACAGCAAAAAATGCAGCAACATTTTTAAATTCATTATCTGAAATAAATGCACCACTTGTAGGTTTAGATGCATCATTAGTAATGTGTTATCGGGATGAATATAATTCTATTTTAGGTGATGAACGTGGTGAATTTGAAGTGCTACTTGCTCATGAATGGTTAGCAACACAATCTTTTAAATCATTAGCTAACAAAGTTGATAGCAATATAACATTTACGTTATTAAGTCATTGTACTGAAACAACCGCATTACCAAAAGCGGCGAATGTATGGCAAACAATTTTTACTGACTTAGGCCTAAAACTTAATACAACAGCAACAGGGTGTTGCGGTATGGCAGGTACATATGGCCATGAAGCGCAAAACCAAAAAAACTCTCGAGCATTATATGAAATGAGTTGGCAAGGTGTTGTAGAGAAAAATAAACCTGAGCAATTATTAGCAACCGGTTTTTCTTGTCGTAGCCAAGTTAAACGCTATGAAAAATTCAAACCAAAACACCCAATAGAACTACTAGCAGATAAGCTAAGCAATAACATTTAATATAAAAATGCCGCACGCTTTTAAAAAGGATTGCGGCATTTTTTATATCGTTTTTTTATTTTAAATAACTATCAGCAATAGGCTTGGTGCTCATACCATGAATAAAAACACTAAATAAAATAGTTGTCATAGCAATCGTAGCTATAAGGTATTTATTTTCGATGCCGCTATCGATCACCATTAAAGTAAATACAATAGATGCTAAGCCTCTCGGGCCAAACCAAGCAAAAGTAAAACGTTCTTTCATTTTTAATTTAGTAAATTGTAATGACAACATCACAGGGATAATTCGAATAAGCGTTGTACTCAGTAGTGCAAATACAGTAAGTGCCCATGATAATTCTGGCAAAACTAAATAGCTGCATACAAAACCAAATAAACACCAGATCAACAAACCAGTAAAGTCCGCGATGTGTTCACTATCTTCAACGAGTTTTAAGCGTAAAGCCTGATCGGTAAATCTATCAAAAATTAATCCAGCAACAAACACCGCAATAAAACCACTGCTATGCAAACTTTGTGCGATTGAAAAAATGGCCATTGCCATACCAACCACTAAAAATGGGCTACTATTATTTGAAAAATAATGACGTTGCATGGCAAATTTAATCGAGGGAATGATCAATCCCATTGCAGCAACTGCAACCAGAATAGCCACACCTAATTCACGCGCAAAAACAACGACCGTATCAAAAACCGAAAATGTAGATGCAGGCTCTTTTGCTAACAACATCAAGACTAAAAATATTGGCACACATAAACCATCGTTTAAACCACTTTCAGTATTGATCCCTTCACGAATTTTTTCAGGCACCGCGCTGCTATTTAATAATCCTTTACTAAGCGCTGCATCTGTCGGCGTTAATATTATTGCAACTAGTGCAGCTTGAATAAGTGTCAGCTGGGTAAACATTAAACTCGCAATAATAATTCCAGCAAACAAAGTAAGTGGTAAAGCAATAAAAAGTAATAGGCTAGGGTATTGAAAACTGTGTTTTAAAACCATCAGTTTGGTTTTTGCCGCATCAGTAAATAAAAATATGCTCAGTGTTAATTCTATTAAAGGTAATAAGTGATCTAAGTCTCTGGTTAAATATGCCGTTTTACTTGGTAGCATAAACCCGATCAACGCACCGATAATAACAAAAAACATAGGTCCGGTAATTTCAGCTCGCTCTAATTGATGCATAGATAATGAATAAATTAAAAAGGCTAAACCCACTGCAGCTAATACAACATATTCCATTTAGATTTTCCTTTTAAGTCCAGATTTTGCTCGTTCTTTGATATTTGTCTGAATATATATTTGATCGGTGGTGGCAATTTTTGCATGTCCTAAATCTTCTGATAAATGTTTTAAAGGGCGAGTTTGTGCATCATGCGTAGCACCAGTATGTCTGAGCCAATGCGCTGTTGCCGATTCTAGTTGCTCGGCATCATCAGTAAAGCCATCATCAAGTAAAGATTGTTTGGCTAAATCAAAACTTTGTTGAACTAAGCGACGAATTTGTCGAACGGTCATTCCGCCTTGACCACGAATTTTATGCACCAATGGATCAGATTCATCAACGCGGGGCAGGGCTGGTAAACCTCGGTACAACCTATAACGTTTTAAATAAGTTACAAAATCTTCACTGAGTGTGACATCACGTAATTTATTTCCTTTACCCATAATTCTTAAAAACCAAAAGCCATCATTATCTTGCCAAAAATGAGACATAACAGGCGACCATTGTGGTCGCTCTGATAGTTCAGAGATCCGTAAATAAAGACCTTTTAAACACGCTAAGGTAAATAAATTTCTTTCAAGATCAGGTTGTTGCTCACACTTATCACGTGTGACACCAAATACATATTCCCATTGAATATCACTCAAGGTATCAGGAATTTTTATTTGTGATTGCACAACTAAATAAGGGCTATTCTTTTTTACAACCGGTACAAAGTTAGCAAAGGTTTTTTCTTCTAAAATAGCAAACTTGTAAAATACATTTAAAGCAGTAAACATGGCAGCTAATGTTTGTTGGCTAGCAATAGATTCTTTGAGCATAAAAGGGCGCCAATTTTCGTTTAATCTACGGATCCCTTGCTCATCTTTATAGCGCCATTGCACTGAAGTCATCGCCCAGCTTTTATCGGGTTCGACCATAAAATCGACATAGGCTTCTATGTCTTCACGTTTTAATTCAAATACTGATTTTTCTGCGACTAACCAAGACCATAGGTAAAAGCGTTCGAGTTCGTTCCGAAAACGATTATATGTCGCTTCTGATTTTCGACCATAAACATATAAAAATTGATACAAAAATACTAATTCTTGCTTAGATTCAGCGACAGTCAAGCCAACTTGCTGTATAAAGGTGGCAAGTTCTGGGTATTCTGATTGCATTGTATCATCTTCAAGATGGGCAATTTGATACCGTAATTGTTTTAATGTATCGACCAAAGCAACAAGCATAATATAGTTATTTCTAATAAAATAAAGTAGTTACAGTTTAACTTTAAAGTCCGATACTGTCTAGTATTGGACTTAGTGGATGATTATATTGTTAAGCTGATCAGATAATATCAAAGCAATGTTGCTGGTTTAAGGAAGGCATATGAAAAAGTTAATAGTTTTAAGTTTAGTTGCACTAACATTAGTCCTGTCTGGTTGTGCTACAACAGGTAGTGCTTCTCCAACTGAAAAGCGTAATCTAGTGCAAAATATGCGAGCAGATACACTAAGTAAATTATACAAAGAAAAACCAGATGTTAAAGAGCAAATTAAAAATGCCGCTGGTTATGCAGTATTTGATAATGCTAATGTCAATGTTGTTTTAGCCAGCTTTGGTGGCGGCTATGGTGTGGTTAAAAATAATTTGACGGGTAAATCCACTTATATGAATATGGGTGAAGCTGGTTTAGGACTTGGTTTAGGTGTTAAAGACTTTAACGTTGTAATGGTTTTTCATAATCAAGCTGCGTTAAATCGTTTTATTGAAAATGGTTGGGCCTTCGGTGGCAATGCCGATGCAGCGGCAAAATACCAAGATAAAGGCGGTGCACTTGTTGCCGAAGCCATTGCAGACCAAGTAACTGTTTATTCATTAACCGAAAATGGCCTTGCATTACAAGCCGTACTAAAAGGCACTAAATTCTGGGTAGATTCAGAGCTAAATTAAGACCTCAAAACCCTTCTAAAAGTGGGCTAGTTCGTATGATTACGCCCACTTTAATTTATTTCAGCCTGTTTAACATAACGTAATTTATGGGATATCGCTATTACGCAAATGCGTCCTCAGTTGGAGCGTTTGCTAGTCCTGCAACTAGTGTTAGCGCTACACATGCTGCACTAATCTTTTTTACAATATCAGACCAGATTTGACCTTCTTCCTTCGATTTTGATTTTTCGATAGCAAGTTTCAACAATGCTTCTTTTTGATCCATACCAATCGTATTGGCCATAAAAATACACTGATTCGCGGTTAGATGACGCGTTCCCTTTTTAATTTGGGACATATTACCTGAGTTAAATTCTTCAAAATCAGAAATGACTTGTTTATCCTGACTATAACCCATGAAATTTTTATATTTTTCAATTAGTTCGTAACTAAAGTTCATAGCATTTCTCCTCGCTAAGTTAATTATAACTGTCAATCTTGATAAATAAAAAGTTGACAACTGTCAAGCGTGAAAGCTAGACTCCAAAACATTCAAGAATGACAGTTTGTCACCTTTATGGGATTAAGGATATGACTTTAGAAATAATCCAAGAATTGGATTCCACGTTATCAATGTATCTTTTAGATAATTTTTCTATCTCAATTGCTGACCCTGTGACTATGGTGATTTTTTCTGGCTCATATCTTTTTATGGTTCTAATGGCTTTGTTAGTGATAAACATAATAACTAAAGATACCTATTGTGATGAGGTTTCAAAATGAACTCATTATCTAACGCCCAATATGCTCAAGTTTTCCCACTAAATACAGCAATGAATTTAACGGCAAACTTACACCCTGCGAACACTGCAAAAGACGTTTTTGAGAACCTTTCTAAGCCAATGAAAGAACGTTTTTTTGACTTTGAATCGTGGCGAAATCGTATTTTTGAGCGTCATTCAAACCTTGCTCATATGCTTAGCACCGGTTACTTTTTGGCTGAAAAATTCAACAATTTAGCTGAAGCAAACAAGCGTTTAAAATCTGCTGATACCGCTTTAACTCTAGGAAGTTTTGAATACGGGCATATTAATTTATCATGTTCAGACGATGAATTATGCGAAATTGCTGAGCAAAAAGCGCGTTATTGTGAGCTGAAAATAAGCAAAAATGGCCACACTTTATCTTTATTTAACATCCTGGTTAAATACTTAAATTCCTTTGATATTCAAGAGCCTGAATTAGTTGCACCGTATTGCACACACTTTGCAGCTGACTCTTTAACAGGTATTTTAAATCGCTTTGCTGACCCAATTTTCTGGCGTCGGAAATTACGTAAAATCCAAGCATTTACCATCGAGCAGCTAGCCCGAGATTTAAGGCTCGTACATAAAAAAGCAAGTGCTTATGTATCACAACCAACCATTCAGAACCGCCGAGAACGTAAGCGCAAATCAGCTGAAATAATGTCTGATTTATTTGTTGTTCCAAACGATGCAAACCCGTTTGATGAATTTGAAACATTACAATCAATTATTGAACGTTCCCACACATCAGGCAAACAACAAGCGGCTGAATTAATGGTACGTATTCGAGGTTTTGAAGAACTAGCAGACATGCACGGCCATCGTGGCGAGTTCTATACCTTATCTGCGCCTAGTCGTTTTCATGCAGTTCACCATACTGGTAGACCTAATAATAAATATGATGGTTCAACCCCTCAGGATGCACAGGAATATTTTAACGGTATTTGGAAACGTGCCCGCGCCCTATTCTCAAAACAAAATTTACGCCCGTATGGATTCCGTGTTGTTGAACCACATCATGACGGTTGCCCACACTGGCACATGCTTTTATTCATGGAGAAAGGCGATGCGATACAAGTTCGCGCAATCATGAAAAAGCTGTGTACTGAAGATACACCCACGGAATTTAAAACAAGCACTACCCGCTTTAAGGCCATTACGATTAATAAAAGTAAAGGCTCTGCTGCTGGTTACATTGCTAAGTACATCACAAAAGCGGTGACTGGTGACAGCATAGACAAAGTTATTTGCTCGCAAGCTGGTGAAATGAAAATACTTCCAGCGGATGCCGCAGAACGCGCATCTACTTGGGCGAGCACGTTTGATATTAGACGTTTTCAGCAAATTGGCGGCCCTTCGGTCACTCTTTGGCGTGAACTTAGACGATTAGGCCAAGGTGATACTGGCAAATGTGAGGTTGCAAACGCAATGAATACAACACTAGATACAGTTTCAAAATACGCACTTGAGAAGGTACGCCAAGCCGCTGATTCATCAGATTGGAAAGCGTTTTGTCTTGCTATGGGTGGCGTACAAGTTAAACGTAAAGACCAAACGTTACGCATTCACTACCAATTACCCGATATTGTTGACCGTATTACTGGCGAAGTTAGCCGCAGTGAGTCCAAATCGCCCTACTTTGCTACTAAATACGGTGACCAACCAGCTAATAGAATTTTAGGTGTTGCATGGGATGCTGTTGTTGTAATTACTCGACGCGGTACTACCCAGATACTCACTGAAAAAGATATTAAAGCTCAACGCAAAATCATGTGCGGTGTCTCTGAGCAGATACAAGGCTGGCATGATGATGGCCGTTTATTCGCACCTAGTGATGAAGATATGCAGTTCCTTGAAGCGTGCGTTCTGGAAGATTATCAAAACATGTGTCTATTCATGGACTATGAAGCTTTGGCTGGCAACATTACGAGCGACGAAGTCGTGAGCTTGGACTTGTGTCATTAACTGTAACTATTAATAAAACTAAACCCAATTGGAGAAATTATGAATATTGAAGGCGCTATTACAGACCTAGTAAAAGTTAATCGTACAGATGATAAAGGCGCTCCCCTGCCTACAACTGGTGAATTTAAACTTCACACAAAAAACCCTGCTCAGATTTTATCTGTGAAGGTATCTGCTGACCAATTTAACGATGGTACTTATCAGCAAGTTGAGCATTTACAGTCAGACCCTAACGGCTGGGGCTTAAAGCCTGTTTTACTCAATATTGAATATTACGAAGGTGCTAATGTGGCACGTCAAATGGACTGGAAAGGTTTCCGTCTTCACAGCTTACCTCAAGAAAGTAAGGTTAAGTAATTTATGGCTACTTGTGTACAGCTCGAATATGGCGAACTTAAACCAACGGCACAATCTATTCAAGATTGCACTGGCTTTGTCATGTTAGAGCCTACCGAGTACCAACAGTTTCTACTTGCGTCATCACTTTTTGACCCGAGTGAAATTTCTATCGAAGTAGCACAGGCGCTTTTTGTCAGTGGTTTTTCGTTAGTCATAATCTGCTATATGACCTCATGGGCATACGGCACAGTAATCAACTGGTTTAAACCAGAACATGATAATTAAACTTTAACTTACAAGGAATTCATTATGGATTTTTCAACAATTACAGCAGCTATTGATTCAACAACTGTTGTCGCTGGTATTACTGCTTGCGCCGCTATTAAGTTAGCACCGGGTGTTGCTCGCTGGGGTTACAATCAAGTTATTGGCTGGTTCCGCTAGTAACTTAACAACATACCTAAACGCAATTTAAGCCCTGTTCACCTACAAGTTGCGGGGCTTTTTTAATGGAGAATTATTATGATTTGGGGAATTTATTATGCCGTTCTTGGAATTGCTTGCGCCGCTGCGGTCATTCGTGGTTTTGAAGGTGCGTAAATTTATATCTTGGTTTTGGCGTTTTTTTAAATACGTTTTACGTCATCCAATAAAATCAACCTTTGCTTTCATTAAGCTCTGGTTCTTCCTAATGCTTTTTACCGTTTTTGCATCTGTAGTAATGGCTGAACAACCCGATATGTCAGATTTGCGTTCACCAGATAAACAACCTTTTGGCCGCTGTGCATTTTCTTCACCTCTTCTTGATGTTGATTTATCAACTTGTTTAGCACACGTACATTCACAATATAAAATTTCTCAACAATATTCTTATCAGGTAGGTGATATTAAATCAGAGTTATCTTCATCACCTGATGTTTACTATATATTTGTTCAAACTAGGTCTAAATCTTGGGAGGAATTTTATTATACTTTTGTGGCAACCTTCTATGGTGGTGAATTTGTTGATGCATGTCCACCTTCAACTTCCCCAATACATACCATTTCTGTTCCTATGCCAACATCTCAAGATCCAGATGCTTTTATGTGTGCAAAACCATTACTCCCCGAATCTGATTGCGCTGATTCCATAGGCAATGACCCTGCATTAAATTCAATAACAGTTCCTAATAATTTAACTGCAAATGGTGCTCGGCCTAAGTGTGTCGATAATGGTAAAGGCAAAAAATGTGAGGTTACATCAACCACTTGGATTGACGGTGTATCAAACGAAACGCATACCAATTGGTCACCAGTTGGTGGTGGTAATTTCACTGGTGAAGAATGTTCCGAAGATGGTATGAATGTTAAACCACCACCCGCAGAAGATAAATTTTGCTCAGTCAGCAATTCCTCTGGTATCTACAAAGTTGATTGCCCTGAATCTTCAATTGCTATCAATTGGAATACAGTAACAGGTCTTGCACAAGCCAGCGCTTTAGATAATCAGCGAATCGCAGCTATTGAAGCTAGCTTTTTGAAGCAAGAGGATTTAACGGCTTTGGTAAATTCCGGTCAACTTAAAGGTGACCAAGGTGAAAAAGGAGATAAGGGCGAACAAGGTATTCAAGGTGTTGCTGGTGCTAAAGGTGCAACTGGTGAAAAAGGTGCAACTGGTGAAAAAGGTGCAACTGGTGAAAAAGGTGCAACTGGTGAAAAAGGTGCTGACGGTAAAGACGGTGTTGATGGTACAAATGGTATTGATGGTCAAGACGGCGCTGATGGTGCAACTGGTGAAAAAGGCGCTGATGGTAAAGACGGTGCTGATGGTGCAACTGGTGAAAAAGGTGCTGACGGTAAAGACGGTGTTGATGGTACAAATGGTATTGATGGTCAAGACGGTGCTGATGGCCTAGCGGGTGTTGACGGTAAAGATGGCATTAATGGTAAGGACGGTATAGATGGCGAGGACGGTGTCGGTTGCTCAGTCATTAATACCCCAGACGGCGCATCTATCGCATGTGAAAGTGGAACTGCAAAGTTGGAAAATGGCGATTCATGTACAACGGTTCAATTGCCTAATGGTGATGCTCAAATATCGTGCGAAGATGGCACTATGTCTGAAATAAACGGGGTTGATGAAGATGGCATAATTTCCGCGCTAGATACCCAATTAACAGAAATGAAAAAGCAAACAACCGAACTCGAAAAGCACACCGAGTCATTAAAAAAACTCAGTGAATACGATGGCGATAAACCATTAATTGATTATGAAACTAAACCTGATGCGTACACAGAAATAGCCGAGTTCGATTGGGAAAACAATAATTTTGGAACCGTTATGGAAGAGCATATAGATGCCATGCGCGGCTTACCTTTGTTCTCTGCAATAGATAATTTCTTTGTCACTTCTTTTGGTGGCTCTTGCCCAGTTTGGGAAACAACCGTTACTGTAATGGATGCTAATTTAAATATAAAAATTGACCAATTTTGCACAAGTGCTGTTCAAAATATACTCCCATATATAAGAGCTATTTTAATGCTAGTTGCAGGTCTTTTTGCTTGGAGGATTGCAATTGAATGATTTTATAGACTGGCTAGCTCAGCAATGGCAAGCCTTTATAGATTGGTGCTATGAAATAATTATTTTTATTTTGAATGCTTTTATGTGGTTAGCATTACAAACATTCGAGCGTCTATTAGAGGGGTTTAGATTTGTCTTTGCAATGATAGACCCGCCACAATTTATTCAAAGTGGCATAAGTGCTCTTACTTCTGGAATACCATCAGATATTGGTTATCTATTGGGTGCAACTGGCTTTAGTGATGCGTTGGCTTTAATAGGTTTGGGTTATACGTTTCGTTTAACCCGAAAAGTATTAACCTTATTCCAGTGGTAATAATATGATAATTTTTCACGAAGGGTTACCAGGTTCTGGTAAAAGTTACGAAGCACTTGTTAAGCATATAATTCCAAGCTTAACCAAAGGCCGCAAAGTTTACGCACGTTTAAATGGTTTTAACTTTGAAAAAGTAAGTGAATTAACAGGCAAAACAGTTGATGAACTTAAAGCGCTTTACACAGAAATAACAGAAGAGCAGGTGCATACTGCCTATGACTTGGTTGAAAATGATTGCTTACTTGTTATTGATGAGCTTCAAAACTTCTTCCCCAGTGGCAGGCAAAAGCTTAGTGATGAAATGACACAATTCATTGCTGAGCATCGCCATAGAGGTATGGATATAATCTGCATGGGTCAAGCTCTTGCAGATTGTCACACCACATGGAAACGAAGAATAGAACGCAAAATTTCATTTTTAAAACTATCTATGGTTGGTATGGATAGTAAATATAAATGGGAAATGTACCAAGGTTCTATTAACGGCGTAAAAGGCGATGTCGTTTTTACTAAAATAAAATCTGGTGTTGAAAAGTACGACTCTAAATATTTTGGTTCTTATCTTAGTCACCAACAAACAACTGGCAACACAGATGTTTATTCTGATGACCGTGTTAATGTATTTAAGTCCAAGCAGTTTATTTTCTATTTACCTTTATTTATTTTTCTTGTGGCTTTTTCACTTTATTTTCTAAATGTTTTTTTTGACAGTGAATCAAAGTTAGAAGCTGCAAAAGCTAAAGAACCTAGCAACGGGCCCGTTTCAAAACCCGAAAATAACCAATTAATTTCAACTGGCGACTTGCCACAAAAATCAGCTGAGCAAAAACCAAAACCTAAATCCAGTACAGACCCATATGAAAGGTTGAGGGATTTAATTCAGCAAAACAACTCTATCATTACTTACGAAGAAATTTATAAAGGCCGAATAGTTGACGTTTTATTGGTTGTCGAAAACTCAAATAAGCAAATACTTGATAAATTTACACGTGATGAATTATTGATGCTTGGCTATCGCTTAAAGAAAACTTTATTAGGTATTGAAGCATATCGCGGTGACCATTTGGCCGCAGTTTTTAGATATAGACCAAGAGGACAGATTTTTAATCAAGTACCCGACGAATCATACC
Organism: Pseudoalteromonas sp. 1181_04; assembly: GCF_052850545.1. Taxonomy (NCBI): domain Bacteria; kingdom Pseudomonadati; phylum Pseudomonadota; class Gammaproteobacteria; order Alteromonadales; family Pseudoalteromonadaceae; genus Pseudoalteromonas; species Pseudoalteromonas sp. 1181_04. Next base: position 99,873 of record NZ_VXCS01000005.1, on the reverse strand, counting down.
ATGATTTATATACATCCAATTAAACGCCAGAGCCTACGCTTTTCAACTTGTTGAAACCGTAGGCTGGCGTTTAAATATTTACAAATAAGATACCGTCACTGGTGACACTATGACTAGAAATCAAAAGTACGAACAAAAGCAAAAAGGCAAAGGATTAAAAAAAGTAACCCTTTGGATACCTGATGACTCAGAAGTTGAGATAAAACAAATGATAGAGTTTTTAATCGATAACCCCGACCACATCCCCTTTATGGCTCGCAGTGTCATAACTGGTCGCATGAAAAAGGCAGTTTAGCGTACCTATGGCGCAGCCATGTAGACCGCACACTTTTATTAATTTAGCATCACGGCTTATCGGTCGTAACCAAGCGCAGCGCAACCCATGCCCTTAGTTACTCGATACCGCGCTTGCGCCCTTGATAAACTAATTCGGAATTTCTGGTAATGCTTAAACCGAGATTTACACCTATGCCGAGTTCCTATTGTGATTTTTAATAAAGGAGTAAATCACAATGGGAAATTTTAAAATGCAGTTCTTATCATTATTCGGCTTTGACTATGCAAAAGGCGCTAAAGAACTGGGTGTAAGTGAACGCCAAGTAAGGCGGTATGTGAAAGCAAATAAAGCATCTAAGCCAATCGAAAAGTTGATCTCAATTATGTATCGGGGTTATCTTCCTCCAACTGGCCCATGGGCAGATTGTAGAATTTCCTATCACGACCACACAATGACTACCCCTTGGGGAAAAGTTAAGCCATCCGATGTTCAATTAGTTCATAGGTATAAATGGTCAGCAAGAAAATCTGAAACCATGTACAAAACACTTAAGGAGCAAAATAAAACACAAGATGTGTATTTATCTGACCTACAAAGCCAACTTTTAGATATAATTGGAGATATATCTCTTAGAGTTAATAGTTAATTTTTAAAGGAAATTTATGAATAAATTTTATCTCTTTATTTTGAAGTCATTTGACTTTAATAGATTAAAAACATCTTACTTTTTTTGGTTGTTTTTTATAATTACAATACTAATACATGTCTTATTTGTTATTTCTACTTGCAATTGGAATTACTTAGGTTCACTTGGTGCTTTGTTGACTGTATTTAGTCTATTATGTTCACTTAAAGCCTCATATTACCCTAAGTTCAATTCTGATATTAAGCCTCCTTGCTCTTTTATTAGTGATAAATGGATTAAAATCACCCCTAATGCATCATTTAAGGCGCAAACTGTAAGTAAAGAATATGCTTTAGAGGCTAACAAAGAGCACAATAAAAAAATAGTAAGTGAGTACTCAACTCTTATTACTACAAACATAATATCAACACTAGGCACAGTTATGTGGGCTTATTCAGGCTATATTAGTAGCGGTGATCTTACCAAAGTGTATGCATATCTTAAGGAACTATTATAAGGGGGCTTTTCGCCCTTTTATTTCTATTTAACGGACTAAAAATGAATTTTAATGACCTAAAACTATACCTTATCATAGTCGTTGCTGGTGCTACTCTTTGGTTTGCTAAAGAAGCATACGAATACAATAAACTTCAGAACTACTTAAACAATATTGAAGAAAATCAAAAAACCATTAAAGAAAGCAATGAGCTTACATTTGATCAACAGCTTGAACTTGCTATGGAACGTCAGAGAAAATTACAGATTGAGTCGAATAAAAATAAAGCTGATAAATATATGCGTGAAGTACGCTCTAAATATACAAAAGAAGAGTTTAAGGAAAAGCTTGATGTTTGTAATTATTTTACCGATTTATATCTGAATAATCGTACAAAAGAAAATGAAATAAGATACGTTAAAGCTTGTGACCCTATATATCACTAAAGTCAAACTGTCATAGCTGAAAGCTGCATTAACTACATAATAAAAAAGGGCTTTTTGCCCTTTTCTTTAATATTACGTACCGTAATTTATGAGCTATCAGCTATCAGCTATCAGCTATCAGCTATCAGCTATCAGCTATCAGCTATCAGCTATCAGCTATCAGCTATCAGCTATCAGCTATCAGCTATCAGCTATCAGCTATCAGCTATCAGCTATCAGCCAAAAATAACTTATAGCTTAAATTTTTCAATTAGTTTTAATTCAAATTTTTTATAGCTATACTTTTATCAAACGCGTCAGCTAAAGCAAATTTAAATAATTTATCTAGGCTATTTTCTCCTACTCGCCCATGGGCAGATTATAGAATTTGATATCACGACAACAAAATGACTACGCCTTGGGGTATAGTAAAACCATCTCATTTACAGTTAGTACACCGATATAAATGTTCTGCTAAGAAATCAGAGCAAATGTACCAAAACCTCAAAAGACAGACATCTACACAAGATAAGTATTTATTTGAATTACAGAACCAATTACTAGATATTGTTGGTGATATTTCAGAAAAGACAGGAAGTTAATTTTGCTAGAATCTAAAAAATTAGTACCCAAAAAAAATCATCATTTTGTTTGGCGGCGTTATCTAGAAAATTGGCAGGTTGATAATAAATTAGCTTACTTTGCTACTAAAAAACATATTGCAGCAACTGAAACCGCGCTTGGAGTAGCTAAGCAAGATTTTTTTTATAAATTGGAACATATTGAAAATTATGAAGATCTATATATTAAGATCATTCTTAAGTTTATATCTGATTCTAATTACGAGATAAACCTTCATTACTACAATTCGTTTAAAGCTGCTTTAAAACAATCCGATAGTGTTAATAACTGGAAAATTAACCTTTTAGAGAATTATCATTCTAAAATAGAGGGTAAAATGCTTAAAGTTTTGCCTCAACTAAGTAATGGTGATTTTAATATCCTTGAAAACTCAGATTACTTTAAAGATTTTATGAATTTTCTTGGTCATCAGGCAACTAGGACTAAGGATTTAAAAGATAGTAGTTTTTCTAAGTTAAATTTGTGGCCTAGATTTTCTTTAAATGAGAATTTTAGAGATGAAAAAGATATTGACATTCTATTGAGTGTATTTAGAAAACACTGGTGGTTTTTTAGTTTTGTCTTTGGGCAAAATTACGCTCTTAATCTCTTAACAAATTGTAATATCGATATTCATATCCCATTAATTAACTCTTCAGACATTTCATTTATTACTTCTGATTCACCAGTAGTAAGTCTTAAAAGTATTACTGGTAATGGTAAAGATCTCTATTTTCCAATCTCACCAAAGTTTGGGTATGTAATCTTACGTGATATAAAAACTAAATTTTTTAATGAGTTATGTACAACAGAAGATGTAAAATTATTTAACTCATTAATTGTTCAAAATTCACATCAAACTTATTTTGCAGATTCAGAATCTTCTATAAATGAATACAGAAAGTTATTTATGAAAACTCACTAGTGTCATTATATCTTATTGCTAACATTGTAAATAATTGATAAAAAGGGCTTTCGCCCTTTCCTTTAATATTACGTACGATAATTTATGGATTATTAACTACGACTCATAAAACTACATTACTTGATAGATTAGATCATTCAATTATTTTCAGCTCAACATTTTCACTATTGAGTTTTTTATCAAAATCATCGGCTAATTTTTCAGTCTCGCTAAATACTGTTCGCCAATATTTTATACGTGTATCCGCATCGAGATCTGTAAAGTCGTTTCTGTCGGGGATTTTTCCGTAAGGTAAGCTGGCGATGAATTTTTTAGAGGGAGTGATCATTACTACGTTATCGTAATTTTCAGCGGCGACTTTACGTTTTAAACTTTTATCAAACCACCCTGCTTTTGGATCTGAATTGAAATGTGGATATAGAATAAGTCCAGGATTGTTAATTTTAAAATCAAAGTGGTAATCAACAATACCACCATCGCGATACATGCCTGCAGGCGCGCCGGCAATATTTTTTATACCTTGCATTACTAGCGGTATTGATCCCGATGCCAGTAAGGCATCTTTTAAATTTGTTTGTGTGAGTGCGATATTTTGAGTTTTAAAATTGTAGCTGTCAGTAATACTTAAATTACTATTCGGTGCGCCAAAAATAAAACGCTCATATTGCCCGCCTAATAATTTACGATTAACGCGATTAAACAGATAACTTTTTGATAAACCCAAAAGCTGTATTAATTTATGTTCACTGGCAATTAACCCGTTAGATTTTGCAACGATAAAATGCGCTTTAAATACGGGGTTATTTATAATTTCGGTGACACCGTTATCGCCAAACACATCTTCGAGTAGTGCGCGGGCTTTAGTGGTAATTTCATTAGGAGTGGGTTTATTACTAGAATATCGGGTTTGCGAATACGATTTTGCTAAGCGTTCAATGGCCGCAACGGGATCGTTTTGTGAAAAACATGCAGATCTGAATGCTCCAGCCGATGATCCAATTAAATTGAGTTGCGATGATCGGTTTTTAAAAAACTCACCAAAAATATACTTATCTAAACCAAATAAAGTAAACCATTTAGGGCCACCGGATGCACCTAAAAAGGCATTAAAAAGGTCGGGCTTAAAACCTTGTTCTGTAATTATTTTTGCCGCAGTTTTACCTGCATATATATCAATCATAAAAAATACTTAATCATTTTCAACAACCAGCAAGGTGAATACTTATGCAAAAAACCTCACAACAATAGTCATGTTTAGTGCCAAATACCCTGCTCGGTTTTACCTTGAATGAGCACATTTTTTGCATTAAATTCAGGCTCAATACCTTCAGCTCGTTGCCTATTATAATCGTCTGTGACATTTAAAATAGTCGGGGTGAGCAGTATTATGGCAATTACATTGACAACTGTCATCAAGCCAAGAGCAATATCGGCTAAATCCCATACTTCTTTTAATGTGGCAGACGCCCCCCACATCATCATTGATAGATATAAAAATGTGTAAATGCCGCGCCCTACTTTATTATCGAGCTTAAATAAATGTAGGTTACTTTCGGCGTAAGCGTAATTAGCCACTACCGAGGTAAAGGCAAATAAAGTAATGGCTGCTGCTACAAAGTACACGCCCCCTTGTGCTAAATGTGCGGTCATTGCCGCTTGTGTTAAGCGAATGCCTGCCATCTCACCACTGATATCAATATCAGCCAATAAGATAATCACAGCGGTACAACTACACAACACTATAGTATCAAAAAACACCCCGAGCATTTGAATATACCCTTGCGTTACTGGGTGATTTGGAATAGGCGACGCACTTGCTGATGCATGCGGCACACTACCTGCACCGGCCTCATTAGAATATAAACCACGTTGAATACCGTTTTTGATTGCCGCGCCCATTGCGCCTGCACCGGCTTCTTGCAGCCCAAAAGCAGATAAGAATATATCCTTCAACATAGCAGGTACTTGGGTGAAGTTAATCAAGGTAATAATCACAGCTGCCAGTACAAATACAATGCCCATCACCGGCACTACTCGCTCAGCAAAGCGGGCAATAGCTTTAAAGCCACCGAGTATAATAGAGCCTGCAAGTAGGGTTATGACTATGCCTGAATATAAGGTTGGAATTTCAAAAGCGAAATTAAGCGCATCAGTAATGGTGTTGGTTTGCATCGCGCTAAAAGTAAAGCCATAACCTAAGAACAAACACAACGCAAACGCGATAGCGAGACTACGACTGCCTATTCCTTGTTGAATATAATAAGCGGGGCCACCTCTAAATTCGCCTTGACTATCGCGTACTTTATACACTTGGCCAAGTACGCTTTCTGCAAAACCGGTCGCCATGCCCAGTATGGCAATCACCCACATCCAAAATATGGCGCCACTGCCACCTAATGATATCGCAACAGCAACACCGGCTAAATTGCCAGTTCCAACCCGCGCACTTAATCCGGTGCACAGTGCTTGAAACGAACTAATGTCGTTTTTATTGCATTTGCTACTGCCTTTGAGAAGGCTGAACATGTGTTTAAATTTTAAAATTTGAATCAGTTTTAAGCGTACTGAAAACCAAATACCTGTAAACAGTAAAATGTAGATCAGTATTTGTCCTTCACCCCAAAGCAGGTTATTTATACTGCCTACGATTAAATCAAACATGTTTGCCCTTGTTATTATTTTTCAACCTGCAATAGAATACATATGCTGAATTTAAGAATATTTAGTTGGCAATACTTTATCTTGCTGATATAAATTAGCAAGTATTGAGTGTATTAAAATAACAAAAAGTTATTTACAACACCCTACAATTCCCTTCATGATTGTTTGTCATAGCAATTATTAAATTTAATAGATGAATAGCTTATCGATTCGATACTACACACGAAAAATCCACAGCCACCAGCACCACTATCACCAACTTGTTTTACCACTTTGTGGCTATATAGAACTTGAAATGAATAATTTCGCGGCGCCTGTTGGTGTTGGTCAATGTGTTGTGATCCCTAAAAATACTCTACATGCGTTTAAATCAGATGAAAATGCACGTTTTATAGTGGCCGATTTATTAGAGCTCCCAAATAACTTAACGACGATGAATGCCCCCTGTTTCAGTATTGACGATAAATTAATGAGCTATCTAAGTTTTACCCAAAAGCAGTTGCAAGGTGTAACTAACATAGATGAAGCAGCGTTATGTTTTAATTTATTTTTGGTGTTACTCAGGCAACAAACTACCAATGCGACTATTGATCCGCGGATAAATAACGTTTTGTTATTAATAAAAAAAGATTTATCGATAGACTATACATTGAATGATATGGCTGCGGTTGCATGTTTAAGTGTTACTCAATTCAAAGCGGTTTTTAAGCAATGTATGCACACCAGCCCGGTTAAACATCACACGCAATTAAGAATGGAACATGCACGTTCCTTACTTTGTTACTCTGATTTACCTATAGCAGTAATTGGTGAACAGGTTGGTTATAACGACCCTTCAGCTTTTAGTCGCGCCTTCACTTGCTACTTCAAACAATCCCCCACGAGACTTAAAAAAGCAGCTTTAACGTCAACAATATCGTCTTTTAAGCACAGTGTTAGATAGTAAAATTGATAAACTACCTTTATCAATTAATTTTTAATTAAATGTTTGCTATGTCTACAATTTTCGGCGTATTAGCTATTTTTTTATGGGGTGCATTAGCACTGTTGGGTAATTTAACTAAAGCATTACCGGCTTTTCAATTACTATTTATGTGCTTCTTTGTGTCGTTCTTATTGCTGTTTATTAAACGGCTTGTTACCAAGCAGCCTTTGTTAACTCTGCCTACACTTGGTAAGGCGCAAACAATTATTGGTATAGTTGGCTTATTTGGTTTTCATTTTTGTTATTTTATGGCACTTAAATATGCACCATTGATTGAAGTTAGCCTGATTGTATATTTATGGCCATTGTTATTGGGTGTTTTTGTCGCACGGTCTGAAAACAAAATAAATGCGATTATAGGCGGGCTGGTTGGTTTTATAGGGATCGTGTTTTTAATTAGTGATGGCAGTGGTTTTACTATCAATAGCCAGTACTTTTTAGGCTACCTATTTGCTGCGAGTTGTGCGCTATTATGGTCGAGTTATTCATTGTTCATGACTCGCTTTGATAATCACGTTGATGATATTGGTTGGCTTTCTCTTTATGTAGCTATTTTGGCCTTATTGGCACATATATATTTTGAACAAACAGTCACGCGTTTTTCATTAACGCAGACTGTAGGTATTTTTTTGTTAGGGTTAGGACCTGTCGGTGGCGCATTTTACTTATGGGACATCGCTTTAAAAAGAGGTAATAAAACGTTACTTGCCTCTTTGAGTTTTTTAACACCGTTACTTTCTACCGTGTTACTGGTTATGGCTCAACAAATACATTTTTCATGGGCAATTTTAATTGCATTGGCATTTGTTTTAATTGGCGCAGCGATCAGTAATTATAAATGCAGGCCTCGGAGCGTTAATGCGAGCCATTTATGACTCGCTTATTAATTACAAACTAACAACACCGGATACTTATCCAACTCACACGCAACTGATCGGAATAAATTTATCAATACTAATTAGTTAGCTACAGCAACAGGATGGGTATTGTTTGCTGGGTATTGCTCAGTAAAATAGTTATTACCTGCCAATAAACCTAATTTATAATCACGACGTAGATCATTGGTTGAACTACCAAGTAATTTGCTCGAAAGCTTTTGGTTTGCAAAAATTTGTATTATTTCTACATCTTTAGGAGGATTGGCAATAAATGCTAACTCATCCTCATACGCTTGTTCGTGTTGTAATAAGTAATCTAAGGTTTTTGGGCAATATCCTGATGCACAAACAAACGCTTTTAACTTGTTTACCCATGCCGACTGCGCTTGAAAGTCTTGATCAACTGTGCGGATCACCACAATTTTACGTGCACCACGATTGTAGGCCTCGCGCACTGGTAGTGGCGCAGCAAGGCCACCATCTAGGTAAAAGTCTGACTCAGCGTGTACGTCGGTTTTATCTATTTCATTAGCAGCTAATGCATTTAACCATGGCGTGAGTTTTACACCTTGTTTATATAAAAATGGCAGTGCACTTGACGCTTTTAATAGATCTCGCCATTGCTGGCCTTCACCGGTTGGTGATAAAAAATAAGGTTTTCGATCACGGGCATTAGTGGCGGTAATAAGTAACTCCCGTTCACCCAAACTGGCTTTTGCAGTTTTAAAATCAAGTGCTCTGTTAACTTCGGTAGTTTTATCAAAGTACCAGTCTAAGTCGACTATATGTTTACCTACTAAACCACGGCCTAATTGAAAAAATCGTTTGTGACGCGAAAGCCCTCTTATTAAGCGTTTGGCATACCCTTTTTGGCGAGCTAAATAGCTAGTAAGATTTTGTGAACCTGCTGAAGTACCAATAAATAAATCGAATGGGTCATATTCATGTTCAAGCCATGCATCGAGTACACCTGCGGTGAAGATCCCTCGTTGCCCACCACCTTCCGCGATCAATGCTGTTTTATCGAAAGTATTTGTGATTTTGGGGTCTTGAGGTTTCAAAATATGCCTTCCTTTGTAATTACTTTACTGGTTTATACCTTCATTTTAATGTGTTTAAATCAAACGTTAAAATTGATTATATAAATCGAATTGATTATAAAAACAGAACGCAAGCTTAAATAAGATTAGTGCTGTGTTTTGCACTTTTAAGTAGAGTTCAGAAACTAGTAAACTTTGTGTATTAGCTAGTTTCTGTATTGTAACGGGAGTTAAGTGTACCTTAGCTTAATTTTCAGTGGTTATGCTTTTATTGACCGTAAAATCTCCAACGCGTGATGACGGTCGCTACTTTGGTAAAGATCATTGGTAAAAATGAATTCATCGACACCAAGCTCTTTGACTATCATATTTAGCTTATGAGCAATGGTCACAGGACTCCCTACCACAGATAATCCTAAAAAGTTTTCAACTTGAGCCTGCTCTTGCTCATTCCATAATCCAGCCATGCTTTTAACGGGAGCTTTTAGCCATAAAGGATCACCACGTAACAGTGCTAAGATACGCTGTTTTGACGTGGTTGCTAAAAACTGTGCATGTTCATCGCTATCTGCTGCAACAATCGGTAAGCCAAGCATTACATAAGGTTTGTCTAACACATCAGAAGGTTGAAATTCACGGCGGTATAAAGCGATTGCATCATAAACAAAACGCGGTGCAAAGTGGCCAGCAAACACATAAGGGAGGCCTTTTTTAGCTGCTAGTTGCGCACTATATAAACTGGAACCAAGTAACCAAATAGGTACATTGGTATTCTCGCCAGGAATAGCGCGAACAGGGTGACTACCATCGTAAGGGCCCAATAAAGTTTGCAGTTCAGTGACTTCATCGGCAAAGTTTTCAGCGCGTCGTTCATCTCGGCGCAGAGCACGACTGGTTATATGATCGCTACCTGGTGCGCGACCTAAACCTAAATCAATACGCCCAGGGTATAAACTCTCTAACGTGCCGTATTGCTCTGCAACAATCAGTGGCGGGTGATTTGGTAACATAACGCCACCAGCACCTACTCGTATAGTTTTAGTTTGCCCTGCTATGTGGCCAATTAATACAGAGGTTGCCGCGCAGACAATTCCCGGCATATTATGATGTTCAGCCATCCAAAATCGGTTAAAACCGAGTTCATCAGCTTTTTGTGCATAAGCGACACTATTTGCAAGAGTACTTGAGACGGTGGCATCTTCTTTCATTGGGCTAAGCTCAAGTAAAGAAAACGGTATTGCAGATAACCCAGACATGCGTACTCCTCATTGCCTTTAATAAGTGATAAAGATAGTCGAAATAATTTAACCATCATTACATTAATGGGTCTGCTGGGTGGTTAATTCAATCATTGATTTTAACTACTCAATTGATCCTGTCGATTAAGCTAAGTGCAGAGTGATTATTGCATTAAATGCACTTACACTCATTCAATGCAATTACAATACACTAAATAAACTACACACGTTATTAGCTGTATCAAACATAACAATATGATTTATAAATATTATTTTTATTTTAAATGTTTTGGATCAGGTATGCGTAATTGTTTAACGAGTGGGTGATTTATTTTTTTCATTTCTATTAATACTAATTGAGCAACTTCTCGAGCACCAAGTTCATTGAAATGGGTATTGTCTTCTACGCCCATAGGGTAATTTGGATGCAAGTTAGGTGCTATATGCATAAAACGTAAGCGTGAGTTGATCCCACCAAGCTTTTGAAAATACTGTTGGGTCACTCGTTCCATGTCAATAAAATCGACCTCAGTCTGTTTAGCTACATCTCTTACTATATCAGCGTAAATAGGATGGGTGTCCTTGATCTGACCTTTTTCATCAAAATAACGACGCGTTACCGGGGTCATCAGTAATGGCTGTGCCTGCTTTGCTCTTACTTCAGCAATAAAATTAACTAGGTTTTGCTTATATTGCTCTGGTGTAGTGTAGCGGTCTACTTTCTGTTTTGACTGATCGTTATGACCAAATTGAATGATCACAAAATCACCTTTATTAAGTTCATTTATAATCCCTGCCCACAAGCCTTCACTGATAAAGGTGCGTGTACTACGACCATTTTTAGCACGATTTTTAACGTCGATGCTGTCATTAAAAAAGATACTAAAGGGCATTCCCCAACCTGTTTCAGGGTAATCCTTCACTTCTTTAATTGACATGGTTGAATCCCCTGCCATAAAAAGCTGAACTTTAGTAGTTGCTGACATACTTGAAAAACTCACCATGATAAATATTGCTGCTATTAATTTTCCCATTCTACTCGCTCTTTATTGTTTTTAAAAAATCAGTTTAGCTCGTAATAAAATTATTTTTTGTAGTTTAGTGAAAAATAATTTTATTAAAATGTAGTTCCAGTTATAAACATACCACCAACTGCCACCGGTGGCAAATAACAAGTTAAATCATAGTACTGAATAAAATTGAACCAGTCCTTAATGTACTTTTACTGCAAAAAAAATGTAAATGAACCATGAAAAATGTAATTTCTTAGGTTTGACAATACGCTTTTTTAGATATAGCTTGATTCCTATGCCACCGGTAGCATTTGTATTTAGCTGATATTGCTATCGATTCAAATCATAGTTTTATGACATTTAATCATAGACTTATATTTGACTGGCTAAATAAAGTAATAAAAATAAAAGCTCAAATCAACAGCATAAAAAAGGAACACACAATGAAGACTGCAAATAAGTTCGTTCTCAAGCCACTTAACTGCATTGTTAGTGCCTTACTACTGGGCACAACATCGTATGCAATCGCAGCCGATGAACAGCCACAAACAGATACTAAAGCCCAAAATGACATTGAGTTAATTCAAGTAACTGGATTTAGATCATCATTAAATAAATCGTTAGCAACTAAACGTTTTGAAGTAAATACCACTGAATCTATCGCGGCTGAAGATATTGGTAAATTCCCTGATCTGAATATCGCCGAATCATTACAACGTATTCCTGGGGTAGCTATTTCTCGTGAAGGTGGTGAAGGACGGCAAATTACCTTACGTGGTTTAGGTCCTGCATTTACACGTACTACCTTAAACGGTATGGAAGTACCTGCTAGTACCGATGGCACCGACTCTGGTGGCGGCGTAAATGGTGGCCGTGCATTTGACTTTAATATATTTGCATCCGAACTATTTAATCGTGTTGATATCCAAAAAACGCCCACGGCCGCAACTGAAGAAGGTGGTATAGCGGGCACTGTTGATATGTATTCTGCACGTCCTTTTGACACAACAGGCTTTCATGTTGCAGCGTCTGCGCAAGCCGGTTATAACGACCTCACTGAAGAAGTCGACCCACGGATGGTATTTATGATCAGCAACACATTTGCTGATGATACAATCGGGGCTTTATTCTCTGTCGCAAAATCTGAACGCACCGTGCGCCAAGAAGGCTTTGGTACAGTACGCTGGACCACCCCCGTACTTGATGGTGGCGGTATCTATGCTGACACCTCTAATACTGAAGTTATTGGCACACCCAATACAGGGGACTGTGAGTTCGAAGGTCAAACAGTCGATGCTGTTAACTGTTTATATACGCCACGTCTGCCTCGCCCTGATTTTTTTGGTAATGAACAAGACCGTTTAGGCTTTACCGGTTCATTGCAATATGCTCCTAACGATGATCTGGTCCTTACGCTAGATACATTACATTCAACCCTTGATAATGACCGTACTATGTACAACTTTTTCGAGATGTTTAGAAACACATTCAGCGAAATTACCCCTGAATCGATTACCGTGGCTGAAAATGGCAAACAGATCCAAGCAGCGACATTTAACGGGGTTAAATCTCGAGTAGAAAGCCGTCAGCAGATTTCAAAAACAAAATTTCAACAATACGTATTCTCAGCTAAATATCACTTATCTGATTACCTTCGATTAGACGCTATGGTGGGCACTGCTGAATCGGATGCTCGCTCTGAGCAGTATCGTTATAACATGACTAATAACACACCTCATAGAGTATCGATGGATTTTGGCACCAGCAATAATACCGCTGTGATGAATTACGATTACGATACTCTAGATGCCAACTCTTTTGATTTAGCCGATGGGCGCTTACGTGCAACAGATGTACTGCGCGAAAATGACACCGCTAAAATTGATTTATCATACGAGATGGATATGATGAATATCAAAGGCGGTATAGCCTATAACGACAGAACGGTTAGTTACGATGAATCACAAATAAACGGTTTTCCTGATCAAGATTCTGCAGCTGGATTTTCTCAGTTAATGCCCTACGATGATTTTGGCAGCGGTTATGACGGCACGTTATCACCCTTTATAGTGGCTGATTTTGATGCAATAAATTCACAGCTTTTAGTTAAAGAGTGGGTGCCACGCAGTGCACAAAGCTGGAAAGTTGAAGAAGAAACAATGGCTGCCTATGTGGAAACTAATTTTGAATATGAAATTTCCGATATGCTACTACGCACCAATGCAGGTGTTCGCTATGTAAAAACTGAAACCACATCAACAGGTTTTATTCAAACTGATGCGGTATCAATCGACAATAGCTATGACAATGTTTTACCGGTGCTAAATTTAGCCCTTGATGCAACCGATGATGTGATTGTAAGGCTGGGTTTATCTAAAACCATGACCCGCCCGAGTTTGAGTTCACTCAATCCTGGTAATCCATCGTTTTCTTATTTAAACGGCACTGTTAGTGCGGGTAACCCATTCTTAGACCCTTTCACCTCTACCAATACAGACGTTGGTGTTGAATGGTACTTTGCAGAAGAGTCGCTATTAGCAGCAACAGCGTTTTACAAAGACATTGGCTCTTTTATAAAAAGTGATAGTGAAGAAAAACTCGTCGATCCTGCTTATTTACCCTTTATTGATAATGATCCGCAATATGATCCATCAAGTGCGCTCGATCCTAGAACTACCCCTTACACACATTTCGTCCCTGTAAATGGACAAGGTACTGTGATCAAAGGGCTTGAACTTATTTATCAGCAACCTTTTTCATTCCTACCTGGGTTGTTAAAAAATATGGGGTTAGTGTCTAACTATACGTATGTCTCTGCAGGTGAAATTACCGGCCTTTCTAAAAATTCTTATAACTTTACCCTGTATTATGAAGAAGAAAACTATGGCGCTCGTGCCTCAGTAAATAAACGCGACAATTACATCACAGATTACACGGGTAACAATGGTAATGCCGAAGAAGCGACATCTGGTCCAACACATTTTGACCTATCTGCTTTTTATAATATTAATGAAAATGTCACTGTAACATTTGAAGCTATTAACCTTACCGATGAGTATGAACGCCTATATACAACAGGTGATGGCAGTTTAGATTTACCGCGTGAATATAATCATACCGGCCGACAGTTCTTTTTAGGAATACGCTACAACTTGTAAAACAGTATTTAAATTTTAAACTCCCCTAAGGTAAACAGCTTAATTAACATTTTAATTAAGCTGTTTTTTTACGCACAATACCAACAACTCAATGTTAATTGCCTTTCTTAATTGATAATCAAAAATTACTCACATACTAACAAAAATATTCTTATATTGTTTTTATACGACTAAAGTAGCGCATCCATTATTTATAATTAAAATACAATGCCACCGGTGGCAAATAATCAGTTAAATCATAGTACTTATAGATAATGTTGCACTTGAATGGTATTCGTATGCTGTTCTAAATGTAAATTAATGATGAATAATGTTATGTTTTTCATTTGACTTCGCATCAATAACGCTATATTTTTCATTTTGTGCCACCGGTAGCAAGCCATTTCATAAAACACTTTGCTACTTGCTTTCTCGTTGTTTTTCCCATTATGGATTATGAGGTTAGGTGCAATAAAAATCAGAACAAGGACATGACAAACACTCTCTTTTAAGTCATGTTAACTTAATAACAATAAGTAGAACGTGGAACCACTATGACAACCAGCACACACAATTTTAAACTTAGTAAGTTAATGACCAATTTAATACTCAGTGGCGCATTGACCAGTGGCTTAGCATATGCAGCCCCTCAAGATGAAGCTGTTGCTGATGATCAACTTGAAGTGATCGAAGTAAAAGGTTTTCGCGGTAGTATCAATGCCGCTTTAATGTCTAAGCGTGAAGCCGTAGGCACCCGTGAAACCATCATTGCAGAAGATATTGGTAAATTTCCTGACTTAAATGTGGCAGATTCTCTTTCACGCGTACCTGGTATCTCTATTGAGGAGGATGCGGGTGAAGGTCGTCAAATTACCATTCGCGGTTTAGGTTCTCGTTACGTTAAAACCACAATTAATGGCATGGAATCAGCATCTGCTGGTGCTGCTACTGATGCGGCTGGTGGTTCTAATACCTCTCGTGCTTTTGATTTTAACGTATTCGCATCTGAACTGTTTACCCAAATAGATATTAATAAAACCGTTTCTGCTGAACTTGAAGACGGTGGCATCTCAGGCAATGTTAACTTACAAACGGCGCGTCCATTTCAATATGATGGCTTTAAAGGCGCTTACAATGTCAATGCTCGTTATAGTGATGTTGATGAGGATGTATCGCCTCGTGCTTCTTTTATGCTCAGTAATAACTGGGATAATAAGTTTGGTGTACTTGCCTCTATTGCATACTCTGATGGCACAGTACAAAGTGAAGGCTCTTCAACTGGACGTTGGACTGTAAACAATCCAAGCTTTGTCGAAGATGGTTTACCTGTTGGTCAAGGCGGCTCAAATTATCTTACCGTAGCACCGAAAACATTACTAATGCCAAACGGGAATTACACCAATGAAAATTTAGATGGATTATATTTACCGCGTATTCCTCGCTATTCATTGTATTCAAAACAACAAAAACGTCTTGGTGCAACAATTGCTTTTCAATATGCGCCTACTGATGATCTCTCATTCAACTTAGATGTGTTGCATGCAAGCTTGGATAATGATTCTGAAGAATATCACTACGAAGTATTATTACGAGATCAAAAAGATATCGTCCCTGAAAACATTTATGTCGATGTCAACAACACCATAGTCGCAGGTGCATATTCAAACGCCATTATCCGTTCAGAAACACGCAAAGATACATCTGAATCAACTTTTGATCAAGTTAGCTTTACTGGAAATTGGTTTATTAACGATCGTTTTAAAATGAACTTCCTAATAGGCCAAGGTAAATCAGATTTAGACATTCCGAATATGACCACCTTTGCCCTAGATAGTAATCAATCTACCGTGGCCTATAGTTTTGATAGTAATATAGACCCATTATCATTAATTAATAACCCGGGCGGACAAGCGATTGGTAGCGGTGAGTTAAACACTAATATGCCATCATTTGCATTTGCCGCAGGTCAGGCACCTGGCGGGAATTATAGTAAAGATGAAATAGCGTCGGTGATGACAGATCCAACTAATTACACCGCTGGTTTAGTACGTAATCGCTCGCAAACAATTGAAAGTGAAAACAAAACTATTAGAGTTGATTTTACATACGAGATTAACGATGAATATACGGTTAAGTTTGGTGTTGGTCAGCGTAGTTTTGAAACAGAACAACACTATAATTTAAATAACTGGAAAGACATCAATAGAGAAACAAACAAAACATCAGGCGCAATAGCAGAAGAGCGTGTTATATCGCTAGATGCAGCCCAAATTGATGGCAGCTTGTTTAATACCACTTTAGATAAACAAGGTGTAAGTTTTGGTAACAACGCTTCAATTCCTGGTTCATCAACGCTTAACAGTAGTACTTGGTTAGCACCTGATTATAATGCCATGTACAACGCCTTTGCTGGGGCAGACTTTTTTCAAGCCAAAGAAGATTTTAGACGCACTTATTATATTAAAGAAGAAGTTGCTACAGCATTTGTCCAGTTAGATTTCAGAAACTACATATTTGATAAAGAGCTACGTGGTAATGTTGGTGTGCGTTATGTTGATAACAAAAACACCAGTCGTATCGTAAATTTAGATCATATTTACAAAGATGGTTTCACTGCGGGACGTGGCGACGGTGCAAACTATGCTGCAGGTTATGGTTGGCGTGAGTCTGTGAGTGAAGGAGATGAATGGCTGCCATCATTAAACCTTGCTTACGATATCACTGAGGACTTAGTCGGTCGCTTTAGTTATTCACACGCAATTACTCGCCCAAAATTATCTGATTTACGTTCTTCAATCAGTATTAATACGCCGAGTATTGATGATCCATCAGCGACAATTAAGATGGGTGCAGGCCCGTCACTCAAGCCTTATAAAGCGAAACAATATGATGTTGGTTTAGAGTGGTACTTTGCTGAAGAATCGCTGCTTGCAACATCACTGTTTTATAAAAATATTTCGGGTTTAACAAAAGCAAGTTCTGAGCAAGTTTTATCACAAGCCGATCTTGATAGACTTGGTATCGACCTTGGCGACACAGATCCTAGCACTGTGACTTGGCAAGTATCGCAACTTGTCAATACCGATGCTGAAGGCATGTGGGGCGCAGAATTTATTTATCAACAGCCTTTTACCTTCTTGCCTGAACCATTTAATGCCTTAGGTTTACAAACTAACTACACCTATATTGATTATACACGTGATATAGAAGACCCATTTTATGGCACGCAACTTAACTTAGTAGAAGAAGAAACATCAAAGAACACATACAACATAACCTTGTACTATCAAGTAGACGATTGGTCGGCTCGTTTTTCTTATAACTACCGAAGTGGCTATAACAAACAATATTTAGACGAATATAAAGATGAATCAACCTTTGTGCGTGGTTATGATGCAAAGGCGAAGCTTAATTTCTCTGCCCGCTACAAGTTAACAGAGAAAATGAGTGTTTCATTTGAAGCCGTTAATTTAACAGATGAAAAACAAGATATGTGGAATGATATTTACACGCCACGCCCTTACGAAAACCTTTCATCAGGTCGCCAGTTTTTAGTGGGTGTAAGGGGCACTTTCTAAACTTAATCAACACATAGCCTCGTTAACTGAGGCTATGTCTGCAATATAATACTCTCCCCCGTGCATAATCGATGATTTTTACTATCGATTATTTTATTAGTCACTAATTTTAAATAACTTTTTCAAAAACAATAAGTCTTTGAAAATTTAAACTTTGTAGTAAAATCACATTGCCACCGGTGGCAATAACTGCTAATGTTAACCTATTATAATAATTCCAATTACAGCAGCAGGATACAAGATGAATAATCAACGACGCTATTTTCTTAAAGCATTAGCTTCTAGCACTTTGGTAACAGCAACTTTAATGGGCTGTCAGTCAGCGCCTTTGCTCAATGTTTTTGAAGCGCCTATTAGCGCAGACGATTGGCAAATGGCTGAACATATAAAAGCTAAGATAGTCGTCCCAACCTTCCCTGCTAAGCAATTTAATATTAAAGACTTTGGTGCAAAAGAAAATGGTCAACATGATTGTACACAGGCCATTAAAAACGCCATTGAAGCCTGCCACGCACAAGGAGGTGGTCAGGTCTACATTCCAAATGGCACCTACTTGACCGGTGCCATTCATTTACTTTCTAACGTAAATTTACACTTGGCTGATAAGGCAATATTAAGTTTCAGCACTGATCCTAATCATTACTTACCAGAGGTATTTACTCGCTGGGAAGGCTTAGAAATGATGGGCTACTCACCACTGATTTATGCTTATGAACAAGAAAACATTGCCATCACAGGTAAAGGAACACTGCAAGGAAATGGTGATAACCAAACATGGTGGCCTTGGAAGGGACCACACAAGGAAGGTCATTGGGATTTAATTAAAGATAGCCAAGGTAAAGTATTGCACCAGCGTGAAGCACGTGATCAGTTAATGGTTGATGCCGAAGCTGGTGTGCCTGTCAGCCAACGTATATACAGTACTGGTGCCTATTTACGCCCTCCTTTTATTCAACCGTATAAATGTAAAAATATTTTAATCGAAGGCGTAACAATTAAAAACTCACCTTTTTGGTTAGTGAACCCGGTTTTATGCCAAAGTGTTACAGTTGATAACGTCAATTTTTCAAGCCATGGTCCTAATTCAGACGGCTGTGATCCAGAAAGTTGTGACCACGTGCACATTAAAAACTGTGTCTTTGATACCGGTGATGATTGTATCGCGATCAAATCGGGCCGAAATGCTGATGGTCGCCGTGTTGGGGTAGCATCGCAAAACATTGTTATTGAAAACTGCCATATGAAAGAAGGCCATGGTGGTGTTGTGATCGGCAGTGAGATATCTGGCGGTGTAAATAATGTCTTTGTGCAAAACTGCACCATGGACAGCCCCCACCTAGAGCGCGCTATTCGTATCAAAACTAACTCAGTACGTGGCGGTTTGATCGAGCATATTCGCATACGTAACATCGAAGTTGGCACGGTTAAAAATGCTGTTGTGATCAACTTTTTTTATGAAGAAGGCGATGCGGGACAGTTCGACCCAACAGTTCGTGATATTCAAATTGAAAACCTACATTGTAAAAATGTGTTGAGTAAGGCTTTTTACCTCAATGGCTTTGCACGCGCACCAATGAACGATATCCATTTTATCGACTGTCATTTTGACCAAGTGGGTGATGATTCTATTGTTGCTAATGTGAATAACATGAGCTTAACCAATGTCACTTTAAACAAACAGCCGTTAACTATGGCTCAATTACAAAAATAATAAGTATTAATAGGAAAATTGTATGACCGTGTTTTCAACATTATTAGGCAACCAACCTATATTGCCTATCATCCAAGCAAACAGTAGTGAAGAAGGTGTGGCTATTGCCACTGCAATGCACAAGGCTGGCATTCATTTAGTGGAAGTTGTGCTGCGAACGCCAGCTTCCCTTGACGCATTAATCGCGATTAAAAAAGCACTACCCGATTTATGCGTTGGTGCCGGCACGATTACTGATCAAGCATTACTTGCAAAAAGTCTTGCCGCCGGCAGTGATTTTATTGTTACTCCTGCGGTATCACCACGATTACTCGATGCCCTTAGTCAATCTTCTGTGCCCGTTGTGCCGGGTGTTTCAAACACCGCCGATATTTTACTTGCTAAAGAATATGGCTTTACTGAGCAAAAATTATTTCCTGCCTCTTTGTGTGGTGGCGAGCAGTTTTTAAAAGCAGTCAGCAGCGTATTTGCTGATATTCGCTTTTGCCCAACAGGTGGCATTAATGAACAAAACTTTAAAGACTATTTAGCACTTAATAATGTGATGGCTGTGGGTGGAACCTGGGTTGCACAACCACAATGGGTACAAAGTAAAGACTATGACAAAATCACGCAAGCCTGCCTTCAGGTACTAAAAAACAACTAATTAACATATTGACTGCCATACGTTGTCAGTGTAATTTACCTTTACATGCCACCGGTGGCAATAAACAAGCAGAACAGTTAAGGAATCTTCAATGCCGAGCAATATCGAACCTTTAGAATTGCACCCAGATCGTTTATTTTCAAGCGATCCTAGCGTCGTTGCTATCGCTAGAAAGTTATATGAATCAATTAAAGACTTACCGATAGTTAGTCCGCACGGTCACACTGATCCACGTTGGTTTAATGAAAATGAAAACTTTGGCAATGCTACTGAGCTATTTATAAAACCCGATCACTACGTGTTTAGAATGCTCTACAGTCAAGGTATCCCAATGACTGATTTAGGAGTACCTGAGCATGGGCTGCAAGGCGATATGGCTCGTTCAAAAGCAGCTGATCCTGAAAAAGTATGGCAAATCTTTGCTGATAACTATCACCTGTATGCCGGAACGCCAAGTGGCTATTGGTTAGATGCGGTATTTAGTGATGTGTTTGGGTTTACTGAAAAACTTTGCTCGGAAAATGGTCAGCACTATTATCAAAAAATTACAGCTGCGTTAGCAACACCCGAGTTCAAGCCTCATGCACTGATGGACCGCTTTAATATTGAACTAATTGCCACAACAGAAGGTGCACTTGATCAGCTCCCGCACCACCGCGCAATTGCAGGCTCTGCAATGGCAAAACGTGTGATCACCACCTTTAGACCTGATGATGTGGTTGATGCTAGCCGTGAAGATTTTATCGACAACGTAATTAAACTTGGTGAGATAACCGACCAAGATACAACGACTTGGCAAGGTTATTTAGCGGCAATTCAAATACGTCGTGATTACTTTCGTATTGAAGGACGTGCAACAGCAACCGATCATGGCCACCCTACTGCATTAACTGCTGACTTACCTACCGCAGAATGTGAAGCATTATTTGAAAAATGTCGAACAGGCCATTCAACGGAGCAAGAGCAAGAATTATTCCGTGGCCAAATGCTCACTGAGCTTGCCGGTATGAGCATTAAAGATGGTTTAGTGATGCAAATTCACCCTGGCGCGCATCGTAATCATAACCAAGCGGTATTTGATCAATTTGGCCGTGATAAAGGCTGTGATATTCCAAGCCAAACTGAATACGTTAATGCACTCAAACCACTATTGAGTAAATACGGAAATCACCCTGATCTTAAAATCATCCTATTTACATTAGATGAAACGACCTATAGTCGAGAACTTGCGCCACTAGCGGGTCACTACCCTAGCCTCAAGTTAGGTCCTGCTTGGTGGTTCCATGACAGCCCCGCCGGTATGCTTCGTTTTAGACAGCAAACAACTGAAACAGCTGGTTTTTATAACACGGTTGGCTTTAATGATGACACCCGCGCATTTTTATCAATTCCAGCTCGTCATGATGTTGCACGCCGCGTTGATTGTCGCTATTTAGCAGAGCTTGTAGCAAATCATCAAATTAGCGAAAGTACTGCCCAGACTCTGGCTTATCAACTAACCTATGGGCTAGTGAAAAAAGCATATAATCTCGATAAATAACAATAATAGAGCCACTTAATTTAAGTGGCTCAACCATTGAGGACACACAATGACTTTAAAAACATCACTGTTATCAAAGCGCATTTTGATGGGAACAGCTCTAAGCTCTAGCCTATTATTGATTGCATGCCAAGAACATGCAGATCTTAAAACACCACTGCAAGCGAGCGAAACTAACTCCCTTGGAAGCGCATTAGTTGCTAAAGTGGACATTGTTAATCCATCTTCGTTTAAACGCCCTGACGAGCCAATCTATCTTAGCTATTACGATTTAGGTCTTAGCCAAACTGCTGCTTTAACTGTAAAAACAGCGCAGCAAGTGTTACCTAGCCAAGCAGTAGATATTAACTCGGACGGTGAACTTGATGGTGTGTATTTTATTGTCGATTTAAATGATAAACCGATTGAAGTCACCATTACACAGCAAAGTAGCCCATCAATCACAGCACAAACAAAACGTGTTCAAGCTGATCTTGCCCATAAACAAGGTGGTCAATGGCAGCCTCATTCTCGTCCGCCAAAACACCAAGTTGGCACAGGTAAAAAAGAGTATGTAGGCGGTGAATTTAAAAATGTTGATGAGTTAACACCACCAGATTATTACACCGATCATTCAAATTGGATCCGTTATGAAGGCCCAGGTATTGAGTCGGATAAAGTCGGTTACCGCTTTTATCTAGATTGGCGTAATGGTTTTGATATTTTCGGCAAATTAACAACACAACCTGTGCTACATACTGTCGGCCTTGATGGTTATTCTTCGTATCATGACAAACAAGACTGGGGCATGGATATCCTTAAAGTGGGTAAGTCTTTAGGTGCTGGCGGATTTGGTTTGATGGGTAATAATGATGAGCTGGAACATGTATCTGATGTTAGCAAACGTACAGCGCGGATTATTGAAAATGGCGATTTACGCGCCAGTATACAAATTGAGTATCAAGGCTGGCAAAACAGCTATCAACAGCAAGATTTAATAGCCAATATTAGTATGCACGGCGGCTCACGTTTGGCACATGTAGAACTGAACACTGATAAAGATTTGCCTAATTTAGTAGCCGGTGTGGTCAAACACCCAGATACTGAGTTTATTCAAGGTGATCTGGATGCAATGAGTAATTATGGCTATAGCTATATTGCCAGTTGGGGCAATCAGAGTTTAGATAAATCAGCTTTAGGTATGGCGGTATTTTTTAAAAAAGGTGATGTTATTGATGTACGCCAAGACAAAAATAACTACCTTGCAGTGCTTAAACCTAAAGGGCAAAATACACTGCATGCTGATTACTATTTTGCCTCTGTTTGGCAACCTGAAAGTGGTATTAACGATAAAGAAAGCTTTATTGAGTACCTGAATCAACAAGCTGAAAGATTGACAATTAAACCACGCATTACTTTGCATACCACAGTTACAGCAAAAAAAACGACGCAACCGCTTAATGATAAATTAGCCCTTGAATGGGCCCGCGCCCTTGCCGATTCAGAGCTGAAAAGAAAAACACTAGGCTATCATGCCAATGGCTGGGATGTGAACCGTAAGCGCAGCCCAAAGTTTGAATACGATATTATTGGCTTACAACCGTATGCTTACTACCAATTAGGGATGGCAACTGATGAGCAAACTTATAAGAATGTGATTGCCCAAGTTACTGGTAGCTTTATTGATCAACAAGGCAAAATCACCGCCTATAAACAAAGCAATTTTAACATTGATAACATTCCGCCTGGGCGTAATCTTATCCAGCTATACCAAGATACCCAGCAGCAACAATATTTATCTGCCGCAAAAGCTTTACGTGCACAATTACAGTTACAGCCACGTACATCACAAGGCGCATTTTGGCACAAAAACAAATATCAACATCAAGTGTGGCTAGATGGCGTTTATATGGGTATGCCGTTTTTAGCCCAGTACGGTAGCTTATTTGAAACGGGCCATCAGCAACAAGAAACCTTCGCCGAGGTTGTAAACGAATTTAAGCTCACTCGTGAAGCACTACGCGATCCAAAAACAGGGTTGTACTATCACGGTTGGGATGAATCTAAACAGCAAGCATGGGCAAATAAACAAACGGGTGTTTCTGCAGAATTTTGGGGCCGTGGTATGGGTTGGCTCGCTATGGCGGTGGTTGATGTACTCGATTACATCCCAGCAAAAAACACAGAGCAACGCGATACCTTACTCGCCATAGTAAAAGAGTTAGCCACGGATATAGCCAAAGTTCAAAATACTGATACCGGCACATGGTGGCAAGTTTTAGACAAACCAACGGCTTTAGGTAACTACCAAGAATCAACTGCAACAGCCATGTTTGCTTACTTTTATGCCAAAGCACTTAATAATGGCTATATCGATGCTGATTATCAAGACACTGCCCTTGCAGCGTATCAAGGTTTACTTAACCAATTTACATTAGTACATAGCGATGGCACGGTAAGTATGACAAACCAATGCTATGTTGCAGGCCTTGGCTTTGGTCGTGATGGTAGTTATCACTATTATATGAGCGAGCCGGTCAGCAAAAATGATCCTAAAGGAAATGGTCCCTTCATTCTAGCAAGCCTTGAAGTAGCTAAGCTTCTAGCTGGTAACAACTAAACAGCCATAGATTATTCAGCCGGAAAGCAAAGTCCATCGCATTTTTGCTTACCGGCCAAAACTCACTTCCCTTCAACAACATCATCAGCACACTAAGCTCATAAGGATTTATGATGCGTATAATCAAAATCAATAAAAACAGCGTAAATAAAAATATTTTTTCATTTTTGCTCTGCTGCTTATTCTGCTCAATAATGAATGTGTCTGCGCAAAATAATAACAACTCACTGAGCTATGCCGTGCAAATGGCGAACTCTGAGATGATCCGTAATCCACAGGCCTACACCATTGATTGGCGCACTGAACCGCGCTGGGATTACACCCATGGCTTAGTGTTACTGTCATTTGCCAAGCTCTATCAGCATCAACCAGAACAACGCTATTTCAATTACATTAAAGAATATGTAGACGCGTTAGTAATGGAAGATGGCAGTATTAAAACCTACGTAATGAGCAAATATAATCTCGATATGCTCAATGCCGGCAAGTTACTGTTTTTTATGTTTGATGAAACAAAAGATCGTAAATATCGTCTTGCCCTCGATACTTTATATGCACAGTTCAAATTACAACCTCGCACAATTGATGGTGGCTTTTGGCATAAAAAACGCTATACCTCGCAAATGTGGCTTGATGGTTTATATATGGCAGCGCCCTTTTATGCCGAATATATCCGCCGCTTTGGGACAGTCGATCAGTATGATGATGTTATAAAACAGTTTGAATTAATTGAACAACATACTTATCGCAGTGACACCTCTCTACCTGTACATGGCTGGGATGAATCTAAACAACAGCGTTGGGCTGATAAAAAAACCGGACAATCACCTAATCATTGGTCGCGCTCTATCGGTTGGTACGCCATGGCAATGGTTGATGTATTAGATCAACTACCGAATGATCACCCTAAAAAAGCGTGGCTATCACAGCGCTTTAATACATTGATTGATAACATGTTAAAGCTGCGTTCTGACTCCGGTGTATGGTATCAAGTTACAGATAAAGGTGAATTAGACGGTAATTATTTAGAATCCTCTGGCAGTGCTATGCTCAGCTATGCGATTGCAAGAGGTGTTAATCAAGGTTACTTGCCTGATAGCTACCAAGCAATTGCAAAAACCACCTTTAATGCTGTAGTTAGCAACTTTATTAAACGTGAGGCAGATAACACCTTATCAATAAAACAAGTATGCGAAGTGGCTGGGCTTGGCGGAAAACCATATAGAGATGGCAGCTTTGCTTATTACATCAGTGAAAATGTACGTGCGAACGATCCTAAAGCAGTCGGGCCTTTTATTCTTGCCAGTTTAGAAGTGGAGAAATAACCGATGCTAAACAACAAATACAATTTCTCTTTAGCAGTGTTGGTTGTCTGCTTAAGTAGCAACCCGTGTTATGCAAAAGAGTCGCAATTACTATCGCCAACACACTCTCAAAGTCCGTGGCAAGCAGATCTAGGTAATGGCGAATATAAAAACCCAATCCTGCATGCCGATTATTCCGACCCGGATGTGGTTGCTGTTAATGGTGATTATTACATGACAGCATCTAGCTTCAACTCTGCACCTGGCTTGCCTATTTTACACTCTACCGATTTAGTCAACTGGCAGTTAATTAATTATGCGCTGCCAATACAGCTGCCACAAGCCCACTTTGCAAAAGTACAACATGGCAACGGCGTATGGGCGCCAACAATCCGTTTTCATGATAATAAATTTTGGATTTTTTATCCTGATCCTGATTTTGGTATTTATGTAACTACAACAGATGATCCTGCTGGAGCTTGGTCAACCCCACAGCTTATTTTAGCGGGTAAAGGATTGATCGACCCTGCACCTTTATGGGATGACAATGGTAAAGCCTACTTAATACATGCATGGGCAAAAAGTCGTGCTGGCTTTAATAATGTACTGACGCTGCGTGAAATGAAAGATGACGCAAGTTGGGTAAGTGATAAGTTTACACATATTGTCGATGGTAAAAATCACCCTGGATATCGCACCATTGAAGGTCCTAAATTTTATAAACGTAACGGCTTCTACTATATTTTTGCGCCTGCTGGTGGGGTAGATTTAGGTTGGCAATCGGTATTTAGAGCAAAAGAAATTACCGGTCCCTACGAAGCCAAGGTTGTTATGGCACAAGGTAATTCAGTGATCAACGGTCCTCATCAAGGTGCGTGGGTTCACACCCAATTTAATGAAGACTGGTTTATTCACTTTCAAAGCAAACAAGCGTATGGCCGTATCACCCATTTACAACCTATGCACTGGGACAATGATTGGCCAATCATTGGTATAGATAAAAATGCTAATGGAACTGGGCAGCCGGTTTTACAGCACACCAAGCCTCGAAGCAAAATTAGCCCACAACCCACCAGCATAGTGAACAATGATGAATTCAACAGCGCTAAGCTAAGTTTATTATGGCAATGGAATGCAAATCCAAGTAACAGCTGGTATTCATTGACAGACAACCCCGGCTTTTTACGCTTATACTCGCAGCCATTTACAACCCAGAACAACACTAATTTATGGTCAACGCCTTCTTTGTTACTGCAAAAGATCCCTGCAGAACAGTTTGCTTTTACAACCACATTGCAGGTCAACGAAACAACCTCTGCTAGTTCCTCAGGAGTTATTCTATTTGGTGAAGACTATGCATGGATGGGTATCAAAACATCTTCTACTGGCGAACAACAGCTAGTCTATGTGCACTGTTTTAATGCGAGAAAAGGCTGTACAGAAAGTATCGTAGAGCAACAACCACTGACACAACCCTATCTTGACCTAAAAGTCGTTCTACAACCAGGCGCCACAGCCATTTTTAGTTATAGAACCGCTGCGAGCGCTGAGTTTAAAATTATTGGTGAACACTTCCAAGCTAAAAAAGGCCGCTGGGTAGGTGCTAAGTTAGGCTTATTTAGCCTGTCGCAAACTCCTGGTGCTAGCAACTATGCCGATTTTGACTATGCCCGTTACGACACTTTGGATTAAATGAATATGCTAAAACATCAAACGTTGAACTTTTTTGCCGTATTATTGCTCTGTGTTCAGCCATGCATAGCAGCTGATTACACCGTTGAAAATACTTATAAAAAACTAATCAAACACTATCCACACATGCAGGTGCCCGCAACGACACTTCCTGACTCTGTAATCGCTCATAAAGCACTGGTTTACAAACAAACTAAAACCAGTGCACAGACTTTAGATATTTATCAGCAAACACAGCAAACACAAACGGCGCCTTTGATTATGTTGATCCACGGTGGTGGCTGGCAATCAGGCACCCCCGCATTAATGACAGCACTTGCAATTGCGCTGGTAGAACGTGGTTATGTTGTTGCAACACCCAGTTAC
Organism: Pseudoalteromonas sp. 1181_04; assembly: GCF_052850545.1. Lineage (NCBI taxonomy): Bacteria > Pseudomonadati > Pseudomonadota > Gammaproteobacteria > Alteromonadales > Pseudoalteromonadaceae > Pseudoalteromonas > Pseudoalteromonas sp. 1181_04. Next base: position 72,116 of record NZ_VXCS01000005.1, on the reverse strand, counting down.
CGCCTCAGCGACGAAGCGCCTTATCCTGCAGCAGTTGAGGATTTAGTTAGTGCGTTTCATTGGCTTAATAATAATGCTGCTCAGTATAATATAGACAGCACTAAGATTGCTTTATCGGGCGGCTCTGCAGGTGGCCAATTAGCCGCGCTGTTAGCCTACAGCGGCGGAATTGTTGATAGCAGCGACACTAACTCGAAGCGATTTAATGTCCAAGCGCTGATCAATATAGATGGCTTAAGTGATTTCACGTCTCCAGAAGCACTACCTTTTGAAAACAACTCAGCCAAATCCGTCACTTCAGCCAGCAAGTGGTTTGGGGGTAGGTATGAAACTATCCCACAGCGTTGGCACGACGCATCGCCTATTTTCTATATTGATAAAAACGCGCCTGCAACACTTTTCATTAATAGCTCAGTGCCACGCTTTCGTGCAGGTAGAGACAGCGCAATACAAAAGTTGCAACAGTTGCATATACCCAGTGAAGTTTACCAGTTTGATGATGCGCCGCATTCATTTTGGTTATTCCAGCCGTGGTTAACGCCTACGACCAGTGTTATTGATGACTTTTTAACAGCACAATTTGCTAAAACTCGTTGATCATTATTGTTGTTAAAATTAAAGCCTTGATGAGTTAATGGTTATTTTAAGTCATCAAGGCTTTCTTTGTTAGTCGCTAAGCGAATTTAAGTACTGCTGCAAAACCTGCGCTGTAGTTGCATTTTTTAATTGCAGCTGATGCTGTTTGAACCAATCATCCGCAACACCATCTTCATTAGCATCAACGATTGCAGGAACCCCTGTAAATTCCTGTTTATATGCATCCCAATTACCAATTAACTCAAACTCATGATCAATCAAACCATTTTTCTTTATCGCGACACTATCAGCGAGCTGTTGATAAACAAGCGTATCAATACTGTCATGGAAATAGCCATGTGCATTACGACTTGCTCCTATATGTTGCCCTTTAATGGCATCACTAAATGCTTGCTTTGCACTAACATAAACCATGGTTGTTTGCATGGGTGATGTAATGATTGGTTTATCACTTAACCACTGGCTATTTTCATCACTGATAGTGCGTTTTGCTTTGACTGCTTTGCGATAATTTACACCTAAATAATTATGCTCAGTCAGTTGTGGGTTATTCTCAAGTACATTTCCCATAATATATGCCTGATTTTCTTTGATCTCTGGGGAATACCAAATATCAGCAAACTGCATGATCTTACTTGCTTTACCTGGTTTATAATAATTGTTGATCAAGTTAAAACGACCATTTTCTGATCCATAAACATTATTATGTCCCCAGTTAAAAATAATATTATTGATAAGCTCAACAAACTCTTCATCTTGTGCATACGGTGATTTAAGTCTATGACCATTGAGCCTAGGCGTTCTACTGGCATGATTGGCAATTATATTATTAATAAAGCTCGCATTTGCCCCGCCCCAAATGCCACCATAGCCATGATCGCCTTTAGGGTGAATTGAATGGCTTAAACTATGTGAAATAATTGAATCTTGTAACGTAAAGTTACGGTTATTATAAAAGCTCGCGGTTTCATCCACTGACCAACTCAATGAACAATGATCAATAATGACATTCTCACTGTTACGCACCGTTAATGAATCATCAGCATAACCAAATGTACCTAAGCGAAAGCGTAAGTAGCGAATAATCACATTATCTGCGGATGAAACCGTCACAGGTGCACCAACAATGGCAATCCCACCTGGCGAAGTTTGCCCTGCGATGGTTATATTTCCATGTGAGATTTTAAGTTCCCCTGCCAATTTGATCACACCCGATACCGCAAATACGACAGTGCGAGGATGCTTTTGCACAATTGCATAGCGAAGGCTGCCTGGTTGCGGTTTATCTAAATTATCTTCTAATGTAGTGACTCTATAAAGCGTGCCATTAATGCCCCCAGTTGCGTACTTACCAAACCCTTTTGCCGTTGAAAAAGCCAATGTTGTATTGACTTGTGAAGCGTATAAATTAGTCGAAACAAAAACCGTTAACACAATAATGATGCTTAGTAATACGATATTGAGATAGTTTAAATTATTATTCTTCAGAACTTGCATAATGTTCCTTGGCTATTTCGTTTTTAATGCTGGTTAAAATAAAAAATTGTCAATATGTAAATTGACAGTTTCATTAATACAGTGTTAACTTCATGTTATTCCATTTTGCCACCGGTGGCAAGTTGGAATTTGAATCAACGGGAATCGCATATCTTGCACACACAATTAAAAGCCTGGAAAAGGAACAAAGATGAAGAGCATGAGATTAAGCACGATCGCAGCAGCATTAATGGTAGCTATGCCACTTTATGCGCAAACAGCTGATCCTGTACAGCCAAAGGTAGAAAGTGACAAACCAACAACAAACGCCGAAATAACAGCAGATAAAAAAAACGTAGAAGCTGAAGATGATATTGAAATCATTGCTGTAACAGGCGTTTATCAAGCAGATTTAAAAGCACGTGCTATGGAGCGCGATGCAAAAGCATTTAGCTCAGTGATTGCCACGGATGACATGGGAAACTTTGTTGACCAAAATGTTGCAGAATCACTTCGTCGAATTCCAGGTGTGACACTTGAACGCAGTGAAGGTGAAGGAAAATACATTGCCGTGCGTGGTTTAGGCCCTAAATTCGTATCAGTGAGCATGAATGGTGCAGAACTGTCTGGCGCAGGTGATGACCGTAAAATTGGCCTTGATGGCATCACCAGTGATTCACTCGGTGCAATTGAAGTATTTAAAACCCTTACCCCAGATATGAACCTCAATTCAATTGGTGGTGCAGTCAACGTAAAAGCCATCTCTGCCTATGATCGTGGTAAAAACACATTAAAAATGAAGCTACAAAATTCATACAGTGAATTACGCGAAGAGCAATCGCCTAAATTTAGCATTGATGGTACACAACTATTTTTAGATGAGAAAATAGGGGTTGGTTTTGCTCTATCCTATGAAGACAGAAAAACCCAAGTAGATGAAGTACGCCATCATAGCACCCGCGAATTAAACTTTTTACAAGGGGGAATTGGTCTAAGCGAAGAAGAACTCAGTGTCGCCCCAGAAATTTTGATCCCCGCGCAACTCGAAAACCGCCGTGAAATTGCTGATCGAACACGTACCACCGCAACTTTAAATGTTGAGTTTAAGCCAACCGCAGACAGTTTTTATTACATACGAGGTAACTACTCAAATTACACCGATAATGACGTCGCACAAAGAGAGTTTTATAACTTTTATAACGGCGACCAAGCAGATGAAATTATCTATGTAAATACTGATACAAAAGAGTTTGCGCTGTCTGATATCGATATTTACAACCAATTTTTCATTCAAGAAGGTGAAACGACTACAACCAATTACAGCATCGGTGGTGAAAACTATATTACCGATACTTTACGTGTAGATTATGAATACGCGTATTCTAAAACAGATGATAAATCAGTGGGTGATCGCCGCGTGCAATTTCGTGAGCGCGAAAATATTGTCTACGGTCAAGGTAGTAAAAATAATATTGTTGCGAAAGTGCTAACTCCTGAAGAAGCTGCTGCCCTAGGTGGTTTTGCGTTAGATCCAGATAATGATGTTTTTGCCGGTGAAGCCGATGGTGATATCAGCGATTTATCAAATATGGAATACGACAACTTATTTATGGAAGACAGTGTCCGAACAGACGAAGTCACCAGTATCAAGCTAAACTTACAAAAAGACTTTGATTTTGAGTACCTGAATTTCATTAAAATTGGTGGCACTTATAACGAACGCGAACACTTCCGTGATAAAGATCGCTGGAGCTATGCAATAAATCCACTGGACTGTGGCACAGATGAAACCTGTATTACCGTCGCCAACTCAAATGTTACAGATTATAACTTCGCTGTGCCTGAGGGTGGCTTATTTACCTACCCTTTTGTTAGCAACGAAGATCTTGAGTACATGGTTGACTCAACAAAAATTACACGCGCCAGTGCCACCGGTGGCGAGGTATCAATCGACAGCACCAAAGAAGACTATACCTTATACGAAGATACCTACGCAGCTTATATTATGACTGAGCTGCAGCTATCAGAGCAGGTCAGTGTTATTACCGGTGTACGCTATGCACATACCGAATTTTCATCAACCGGTTATATGTCATTATCAAATGATGATTGGAATTTTGGCGGTGATCACACCTTAGATATTTCGGTACCTTTACCTGAGGCATCCATTACCTACAGTGAATTTTTCCCAAGTATGCATATACGCTACGAACCAAATCCTGAAATGTTGGTTCGTACATCACTGTGGACTAGTTATACCCGCCCTTCGTTTAAGCAAGCGCGTGGTTATGCGCGTTTTGATAGTGATATTAGTTTATGTGATCCAACGACTAATGAATGCTACAACTCACCAGATGGACAAAGCGCAATTGATTTACAAGGCTATATTTTAGGGCCAGACAATGCGTTACAAGTAGGTAACCCAAATTTGGTGGCAATGACTTCGGATAACTTTGACGCTTCGTTTGGCTGGTATCCATCAAAAGAGTTATTTATGGAAGCTGCAGTATTTTACAAAAATATTGATAACTTCATCGTCGATGTCACTGGTATTCAAATGAGCATAGATGAGCTCCCGCTTACTTTACCTGTAAACCAAGTATCTGATTTTGCAATTCCTCAAGATCTTGCTCTAAATCAGGTTGATATCACCCTCAATGGTGATAAAGCCACAGTCTACGGGATTGAGCTTAGTTACAATCAGTTCTTCGAAAATGGCTTATTTTGGCAAAGTAATATGACCTTTGTAAAAAGTGAAGCCGAACTCGACGCCACTATTCGTCAAGACAAAATGCAGCTACCAGGCCAAGCAGATATCACCGGTAACATTGCTGTTGGTTGGGAAGATGAGACTTTCTCGTTACGCCTAATTAGTAATTACCGCTCAGATATCCTTGAAGAGGTTGGCTCTTGTCCAGTATCAGCTTCTGCATCAGACCCCCATACCTGTAAGTCATGGGCTGATATATACCAAGACGATATCTTAACCTTTGATATGAAAGTGAAATATGATTTTACGAAAAGCCTCAGCGTGTATTTTGACGCGATTAACTTAACCGATGAAGCAGATTTACGTTATTTCAAAGGTAATGATTTATCCGGTGGTGAAATCCTCTATCAACGTGAAGATTATGGTCGTACGTTCCAGTTAGGTATGAATTATAAATTTTATTAACAGCTACTAATAATGAAAAACGTTAATTTCACACACAATTAACGCGTTAATGACGCGCTTTCATCCTTGGAGGGATGCATGAATAATACAATAAAAATACCATCGTGTTTGCTGATCACCGCGATCTTAGCAGGCTGCGGTGAAGATAGTTCTATCAATGTCAAAGAAGCCCCGTTACCACCAGTGCAAGGGGTATTTGTTGACAGCCCTGTTGCTGGTTTAACCTACAACAGCCCATCAATAAGCAATGGTGTAACAAACGCAAATGGACAATTCGATTACTTTAGAGGTGAAGCTATCGATTTCTCAATTGGTGCACTTACCTTCCCTACGGTCTCTGCCGCCAATGTATTAACTCCACTTGCTTTATTTTCGACAGATACCGTGTTTCATCCTGCTGTTATTAATAGTTTGCGTTTATTACAGTCACTAGATGTTGATGGTGATCCTAGCAATGGCATCACCATCAGCGAGCAAGCAGCACAAGCAGCCGTTATGACTTTAGCCGAAGGACAAACGATTACGGACTATTTTAGTAGCGATGAGTTTGAGGCAAACGTTAATGCGTGGCTCGCTGATGCAGGCTCAGCTAATAATACATTAATTCCAGCTGATCAAGCGATTGTGCACTTTGTTGATTTTATTTTTAAGCAATACAACAGCACCCAACCTTTAGCATTTAATACTGCCGATTTTAGCGGAACATTGTATAACCCATTAGTACAAGGCAGTGAGGCAAGTATTGCACAGTTGATATTAACACCCGTTGATGAAGCAAACCTTAGTGGCACATTCAGCCAAGTAGTGGATGGTAGCGAAACAGTAACAGGCAATTATTCGTTTTTATTTGGTAATCGCGTACTTGCACTGACCTCAGGTGAAGGCGAATCAGCTACCACAGAGTATATAATTTCTCGTTCCCATAATACGGTTAATAATACCTATAGTGTTTGTGCCACCAGCGATCCAAGTGCATTGGCAACACTGGTGCTTACTTGTGATAGTAATGATGATGCTAAAAACAATATTTTAGTGTTCTCCGAACAACAAGCTCAAGAAGAGTTAATCAAACTCAACGATTTAGCTCAGCAAGCTGGTTTAGCCTTAATTGAAGAGTTTGATACTGACACTGAAACATTTTTCTCATCGAGCTATAAAAGCTTATCGGATGAGCAAGGCAGCGGCCCGTTATATTTTAAAAGTGGCGGTAGTGCAAAAATTGACGATGTAGCAGGCCAACTAATTCTTGAAGGCGACCGTATTACCATCGGTAATACCCTGCCCGGCAAAGAGTCAACAGCGACTGATAGCTCAGGTGTGGGGATTTATAATTTAAGCGAAGGGTTTACCATTAGCTTTGATGTTGTTTCTCATAATAGTGCTGGTGGATTATCGCTTTATGTTGATAATAATACTGCCAGTCAAAGTAATTCAGTGCATGGTGGTGCTTCAAAGTTTTATGGTAAAGACATAAACGAAACCAACACCCCTGCAGGTCAACGGTTTTCATATACCTACATTCCAGGCGAAGATGTAAATACTGGCCCTGATCTGACTCATGTCGATGCCCGCGGTATTTTAAATCCTGAGATTAAAAATTCATATTTCCAAATACGCACTGATTCAGCGGCAATGATTGTCATTGATAACTTAACCATTGAAACAGTGGCAACCGACGTACCAGATGTTGAACCGCCGGTTGAACCACCGATTGATCCTCCTGTGGAAGGTGAGATCCCAACAGTAGAATTACCAATTACCACTGACTTTACCGCACTTACTGCGGATATTTTCTCTGTTGATCATCAAAAAATTATTGATGCAAACGGCGATGGAATCCCCATGTTTAGCAAAACAGGCGGCTCAGTCACTGTGATTGATACTGGATTAGAACTCAATGGAGGTCGTTTCACATTAGGTAACACCACCCCAGGTATTGAAACAGCAGCAACGGATACCACCACCAGTGGAGCGCTGGATTTGTCTCGTCCTTATCAAGTGGTGATGGATATTGTCAGTATAAGTGACCCTGAAGGTGATAATAAATTCCAAATATATGTGGATAACAACTCATCAAGCAGTTCTAAATCAATCCATGGTAATGACTCACGTTTTTATAATGAATTGATCAACTCGCTTACTGCTGGTCAAACTTTAACAGTACCCGGAAAGCTTGCGACTAAAAACTCATTTTTACAGTTACGTACCGAAACAGGCGGCACTGTGGTTATCAATAACCTCAGAGTTGAGTATGTTAAAGATCCATCTGTATTTAGCTGCACGGATGCACCTGAACTGTATTTTTGTGATGACTTTGCCAATGGTGATTTAAATAATTGGCAAATTTTAGCCAAGCCAGATAACACTGAAGCCCCAATGGGTGAGTTTGATGTACTTGATATCATGGGTAATAACATGATGCGATACACCGCAGGCGGTGCTGGGGGCGAGCTAATTTTAGCCACTGAAGAAGCTATGGCAAACGTGCCTTCGACAGGTAACTACTTTGTTGAAGCGAAAATTCGCCCGCGCCAGAACTCTACCACGGCCAATAAGCAGATCTTTTTGATGGCACGCTATTTAAATTCCGGTAATTGGTACGCCGGTGGCTTAAATGTGCAAAACTCATCAAGCAGTACGCAAGTGGAGGTTGCCGTTAGTAGCGAAGGGTCGATTGCGCGTCCAGTGCAAACAAAATCACCAATCTTACTCGGTGAAAAAGGCGCTACAGAAGACGGCGTTTGGTACACCACTCGATTTGAGATGATTGATGATCAACTTACCGTATACTTAGATGGTGAGAAAATGGGCTCTGCGACTGATACCAGCTATACAGCGCGTGGCTTAATTGGTGTGTTTACGAATAATCGTTCGTTTGAAATTGATGATGTAAAAGTGGGCGACCCTAGTATCAAGCCAATTCAGTTAACCCTTGATTACAAAGAGCCTAATTGGGACACAAGTACCAGTATGGATCCATTGTTGATCAACGTTACAGCGATTAAAAACGACGGTATCACAGCCGACACCTACACGGTCACTTCAAGCAATGAAGCAGTGGTGAGCGTTACAATCGATGGAAATGCGATCACCCTTACACCGATTGCTGCAGGCGATGCAACGATCACATTTGTATCGGATTCAGACCCAAGTATTACCCGTACTATTAAAGTCTCTGTTGCAGAAGGCTTTGTTATGCCAACTGCTGACTATGGTGATTTAACAGCTAAAGTAATGCCAGCGATTGCTAGCGATAACCAATTTGTTGATACCCAATTATCGCTTACTTTTGATAACGCCCCTACCTTTGGTAGTTTAGGTGAAGTTCGTATTTATAAGCAAAACGACAACACCCTAGTTGATACCCTCAAAGTGGGTAAAAATGTCGATGTGATAGGCTACACCGGCCAGGATAAAGTCCGCTCTGTGTACTACTACCCGCTCACAATTGAAGGCAATACCTTAACCATTAAACCGCATAATAATGTGCTTGAATATGGCCATACTTATCGTGTTGTCATTGGTGATGATGTGGTATTAGGCGCACAACTCAACGGTACTGATTTTATTGGCCTCGGTGATAATAGCCAATGGACGTTCACCACTAAAGTGACAACGCCGGCAAGCAATCAACTATTGGTTGATGATGACGGTGTAGCTGACTTTAGAACCGTGCAAGGTGCACTTAACTTTGCAATGGCAAATCTTGCTAAAAATGAGCAAACCACCATTTCAGTCAAAGATGGTGTATATAATGAACTGCTATTCTTACGTAATAAAAATAACGTAACTATACAAGGGCAAAGCCAAGACAATACTATTATTCAGTACGAAAACTTCGAAACACTCAATGGTGGCTCAGGTGGCAGTGCGCCTGTAGGTTCTGGCACACCGGGTGGCGGTCGTGGTGTATTCTTAGTTGAAGGTGCGGATATGTTAGTGATCAACAACCTAACATTGAAAAACACGCATTTGCGTAACAAGGTTGATTCAAACCAAGCTGAAACAATTTACTTTAATAGTAATGGTCGTTTAGTGGCTAATAATGCCAGCTTTATTAGCGAACAAGATACCCTATTACTGAAAGGTTATAGCTGGTTCTACAACAGCTTAGTTGCTGGTAATGTTGACTTTATTTGGGGCTACCCAGTTACCGCATTATTTGAAAGCAGTGAAATACGCACTATAGGTGACTCTAAAGACAATGACCCAACGCAAGACACCTCTGGAGGCTATGTATTACAAGCACGCGTACCTGTGCAAACAGATCCTGGCTTTATCTTTTTAAACAGTAGTTTTACTCATGGCCCAGGACCAATTGGCAATGATGTGTTAGATAATTCAACCTATATTGCACGCAGTGGTGGCAGTGACACATATTTCGATAACATAACGCTTATCAATAATAAGTTTGATACCCACATTGCAACCTCAGGTTGGGCTGTGCAAGGTGTTAACAGTCAACCTGCACCAAATCCAGAAATTGCAACGGCTACCAGTGGCTGGCGCGAGTATGGCAGCATGGATTTAGCAGGTAATGCCCTTGATTTAAGTGCCCGTGTTGGCGGTTACATTATGCAAGACAGCGACGTGGTTAACTTACTTGAGCGTAATGCTATTTTTGCAAGCTTTAATGATGGCCAAGGTTGGACACCTGAACCACTAGCAATCCCAATCTTGCCAGATGAGCCAATTGCAATTACACCGGTGAATAATAGTCTGGGTTTTGCTGGTTATAATTTTAACCTAACCGCTGGCGAAGGTGGAACAGTCGTGACCGTTGATAATGGCACAGCGCTTAAATCGGCTTTAGCACAAGCAAAATCATCAGGTGTTCCAGTGACTATTTATGTCGACGGTATCATTACTGATGCAAACAGTGGCGGCGATAATTCTTCTATCGAAATTAAAGATATGGATAATATCTCAATCATTGGTGTGGCAGATCGTGGTGAGCTAAGTGGTATCGGCATTGCTATTCGTCGTGCTAATAACATCATTATCCAAAACTTAAAAATCCATGAAGTACTTACCGGCGGTAAAGATGGTATTTCGATTGAAGGTGATGAAAATAAACCTACCGCGAATATCTGGATTGATCATAACGAACTCTATTCATCGTTAAATGTTGATCAAGATTATTATGATGGTTTAATCGATTCTAAATCGGGTGCTGAAAACATTACCATTTCATATAACTATATTCACGATAGCTGGAAAACGTCACTCCATGGTCACAGTGATGATGACTCGAGCAGCAACAAGAATCGTCATATTACCTTTCACCATAACCGCTTTGAAAACATCATATCGCGTGTTCCGTTGTTTAGATTTGGTCTAGGCCATATATTCAACAACTATTATAACAATATCACCTCTAGCGCGATTAACTCACGAATGGGCGCAGAGCTACATATTGAGAATAACTACTTTGAGCATACTAAAAATCCTGTGGTCTCTTTTTACTCAAAAGTAATTGGTTATTGGAATACCTCTGGTAACTACCTAGGTGAAGGCGTTACTTGGGGTGATGTGGCTGACGGCGATGTGGCAGCAGAGGTTACTGCTACAGGTATGACACCCACCAGCTCATACCAAGCACCTTACGAGTATAAGTTAACTCCAGTAATGGACGTTAAAGCGCATGTTATTGCCCATGCCGGTATTGGTAAAATAGATCAAAGCGATTTAGACATCCCAGACATTGCAGCGCCAAGTGAGCCACCTGTGCAACAGCCGCTTGGTTTACCATTTACTGAAAATTTTGCCGCAGCAAATGCTGACGAATTTTTTAGTAATAGCTACCGCGACCTATCAGGTTTAGCGGGTACGGGGACCCCGCTGTTTCATCGTGTCACTGGCACAATCGATGTATCCGCAGGCCAACTAACCATGACAGGTGCACGTATTAGCATTGCCAATACCACCCCTGCGGTGAATACCACCTCAGCGGATGCAAGCACAACGGGTCTACTTGATTTAAGTAACAACTATCAAGTGAGCTTTAAAGTCGCGGCTGTAGCAGGTAACACCGCAAAAAGCTTCCAAATATATGTAGATAACAATACCTCAGGTAGCGCTAATTCAATCCACGGTGATTCATCGAAGTTCTACTCAATACAGCTTCAAGACTTAGTACCTGGTCAAACGTACACAGTGGATGGATTGATAGCCACAGCTACCTCATTCATCACTCTCAGAACGGAAAGTGAAGCAACTATCACATTGGATGAAATAACCATCCAATAGTTGTAATGAGAGCAGCCAAGCGCTGCTTTCACACAATTTGATAGTTACCAATACCCTTGCCCGCACAGCAAGGGTATTTTTTTTATCCATATCATTCCTTTCTCTTTGTGCAATAAAATCTTTAAGTGAATAATTCACAAAGAGATTAATAGGCGCTGCGGGTAAAGAGCGAGGGCATAAAGTAAACGTTTTAAATTGAGTTAGTAATTTTTCAAGTATGGATGCAGGAGGTGGAGCAATGCAGGAGTAATTGCCGAGAACAACTACATGTCAAAATTCCTGCCTTGTTAGCACTGTATTTATCTGTCGCTATAAATGGTCAGTAACTTAATACGATTAGTATCAAACTTGGAGGAACTTGCAGCGCTCAAAATCTTCCAGATATTAAAAACGAGCGCTATGAATTTTATCCTTTAGGCAGCATATCGGCCGTTTGGTTTAACACCGATATTTGATGCTATTTTATCAAAGGTGCTCCTCAAATTTAATTAACTCATTAATTAAATCAAAAAAGTATATTGGATTACGGATAGAAGTAAGCGCCCTACTGTCAGTTAGGCGCTTTATATGTCTATAACAAAAAGGTTATTATGAGGGGGGTAATCGGTACTATTTAGCGCATCTGTTAGTAGATTCACGCTTCACTAAATAAGGAGTGACTACGTCATCTAATTTAATTTTTTCACTTTGTGTCGATTGGCTTTTATTGATGAGTTTTTGCACCGCTAAACATGCCATATTTTGTACAGGTCTTCGAATAGTCGTTAGCGATGGAATGATCCGTGAAGCCAAAATATTATCATCAAAACCTGCTACTGATAGCTGTTCTGGTACTTTGATGTTTAAATTACTGGCAACCCGTAACACCCCAGCCGCCATTTCGTCGTTGTTAGCAACAATGGCCGTTGGTCTTGGTTCAGTGCTTAACAATGTCATAGCGCACTCAATACCACTTTCGTAACTATTTTTGCCTTCAATAATACGATTTCCAGGCAGTTGCACATTACATTGTTGCAGTTCAGCTAAAAATCCAGCTAAGCGTTCGATTGAAGAACGATAAACTTGCGGTCCAGAAATAAAACCAATGTCTTTATGACCAAGTTCAACCAAGTAGCTGGCCATTTCTTTCATTGCTGCGCGTTCGTCTGAGACCACAATATTATCAGCATCATCTAAATCTACCGATGCTAAGCGCACATAAGGACAACCTGCTTCACGAATTGCTGCAGCCAACTCTTTGTTTTCAGATACTGGCGGTAAAATAATCACGCCATCAAGCTTAGAGCGAGAGATAAATGACAGGCAATCGTCAATAAATTCAGCACTTTTAGAGTAACTAGGATGAACAACCAATTCATAGCCAAGTTCAGAGCAGACGCTTAATGCACCTCGTTGCACCTGATCAATATACAATGCATCGGGGTTATCATAAATTAAACCTAATAAGTAAGAACGACTTGATGCCAGCCCCCGAGCTTGTTTGTCAGGAGAAAAACCAACTTCGCTGATAATTTTAAGCACTCGCTCTCGCGTCGCTTCACCCACAGCGGGAGAGCGGTTGATCACACGTGAAACTGTGCGCTTTGAAACACCACACAGCTTAGCTACATCATTAATCGTTACTGACATAAAAGTTCCTATTTAGGATGATTGCAAAGTTTAACACTAACCGTAGATCCATAGAAGTAGTTAGTCAGCTCTTGTTATACATTGACTACTTTGATTTAAAAGAAAAATGGAGCTGTTGAGCTCCATCACAGATTTGTTTGATTAAGTTGGCCTAAACGCTGGCAAATAAATTATCCCAAGTTCAGGTTAGTTACTCGATTAAACCAAATAAACGCGGTAACGTTTCACTGATCGCCGGTACATATGTAACCAACATCAATACCAGAAACATCACAGCATACAGCGGCATCATTGGCTTAATTATTTTATGTAACGATGTTTTCGCCACCGCACAACTGACAAACAGTACACTCCCAACTGGCGGAGACACCAAGCCAATTGATAAGTTTAATACAATCATAATCCCAAATTGAATCGGCGACATACCAAATTGCTCAGCTACCGGTAAAAAGATCGGTGTAAAAATCAATACCGCAGGCGTCATATCAATAAACGCGCCAACCAAAATTAAAATCAGATTGATTAACAACAAGATTAAAATCGGATTATCACTGAGTGTTAAAAAGAACTCACTGACCAGCTGTGGAATATGTGTGTATGACAATAACCACGACATGCCCGAAGACGCGGCAATGATCAGCATTACAATAGCCGTTGTTTCACAAGCTTTTAGTAATATAGCAGGCATTTCAGCTATATTGATTTCTTTGTAGATAAATACCGACAGTATTAAAGCATAAATAACGGCAATAGCGCCGGCTTCAGTTGCGGTAAATACACCGCCAATAATGCCGCCAATAACAATAAAAATAAGCAACAAGCTTGGCAAAGCTGCGAGTATTTTTTTCATCACAATGTTAAATGGCAGTCTTGCTGTTACTGGGTAGTTGTTTTTAATCGAGTAAATAGCGCAAACAATCATCAATGCCAGCCCTACTAAAATACCCGGTAAGTAGCCGGCAATAAATAATGCCGCAATCGACACCCCACCACTGGCGATGGCATAGATAATTAAAATATTACTCGGTGGTATTAACATGCCCGTAGTGGCTGCACTTGCGGTAACCGCCGCAGCAAAACTGGCACTGTAACCATGTTTTTTCATTTCTGGCACCATAAAACTACCAATCGCCGATGTGGCTGCAACGGCAGAGCCTGATATTGCACCAAATAACATGCACGACATTACATTTACGAGTGCCAGGCCGCCGGGTAAAAAGCCTATCATCGCCATAGCACATTCAATCAGCCGTTTAGCAATGCCGCCTTGACCCATTATCAATCCAGACAAGATAAAAAATGGGATTGCCAATAATGCGAAACTATCAATGCCACCGGCCATTTGTTGGGCTATGGTCGTAGTGGCAGGCGTAAAATCAATGTGCATTAATAGCGCTGCTAATGTTGATAGCGCAATACACAAAGAAATAGGTACATTAATAAATAACAATACAAAAAAACAAACGATTAAAACAATTGCTGTTAAGTCCATTACGCTTCCTCCGTGAATTTTTGCTGTGCATAATTGATCAGGTTTTCAATGCAATTAATCACAATCAACACCCCGCTCAGCGGTAAAACGATATACACATAACCCATGTTGATCTCAAGCGCCGCTGAGGTTTGCTTTAATTCAAAGCTCAGCATCATCAATTGGCTGCCGCCATACACTAAAATACTTAATGCTGTGATCAGCACGCAGATTTCGATTACAAATGAACACTTATACCTAAGTGACGGGATCATTTTTTGATAAAACAGATCAAGTCCTAAATGTGCTTTAGTACGATACGCATACGAAGCGCCCAAGACACCAATCCAAATCAGGATAAAACGCGCTAACTCTTCGGTGTATGAGCTCGGTGCACGTAAAATAAATCGTGAAAATACTTGCCAACAAACAACGGTTACAATTGCTATCATGGCCAAAATCAGTAATCGCTCTATGATGCGATTTAAGTGTGTGTTGAGTTGTCGCATTGTTTGCTCCTACATGCTTTTTATTTTTTTAATGTGAGCTGCAACCGCTGTATCAGCGAACGAAGCATGAAAATCAGCCACTTTATCTTGAAACGCTTGTTTGTCAGGGTAGGTCACTTGTACGCCTTCTGCGATAACTGCTTTAAGCGCCTCATCAGATGCGTTTTGCCACAATGAACGTTGGTACTCAACAGAGTCGGCCATCGCTTGGGTTAACCACTGTTGTTGTTCGTTGTTAAGTGAGTTCCAAACTTCTAAGCTTGCTAAAATTACATCTGGAACAAAGGTATGTTCGTCCAGCGAATAATATTTAGCGATTTCGTAATGACGAGATAAGTAATAGCTTGGCGGATTGTTCTCTGCGCCATCAACTACACCTTGTTGCAGTGCGGCATATAATTCGCCCCATGCAATCGGTGCTGCAGCGCCGCCTAAAGCCTGCACTGTTGCTACTGCTGTAGGGCTATTTAACACGCGAATTTTTTTACCTATTAAATCATCTGGGGTATTAATCGCGCCATTGGTGGTGTAAAAGCTGCGGCTGCCTGCATCGTAATAGCCCAAACCTTTAAGCCTTGCAGTGCTCACTTTATTAAGTAGATCGGTGCCTAAGTCACTTTTAAGTACACGCCAAAAATGTTCACTATCGCGAAACAAATACGGAATGCCAAACACTTTCATCTCAGGTACAAAGCCTTCCAGCGGGCTTGCCGATACTTTAGTGATTGATAAACTTCCAATTTGTAACAACTCAATGAGTTCACGTTCAGACCCCAACTGACCACCTGGATAGATAACAATTTCCATTGTGCCATTTGAATAAAATGCCAAACGTTCAGCCATATATTCCATTGCTTGATGCACCACATGGCGGGTGTCTAATGTATGTGCCAAAGTTAATCGCACTGTTTTTTTGTCATCTGTGCAACTAGTTAGCAAAAATAACGACAAAACTAGCATTATCTTTATGAGAAGATTTCTATTCATTATTATTTCTTCTTATCGCTATATGATCATAAAAGAGCTGATTATCTCAGCTCGCTTGGTTGATATTTATCCATATCATCATAATCGAGGTTTTCACCAGCCATGCCCCAAATAAAACTGTAGTTTTGTGTGCCAGCACCTGAGTGAATTGACCATGGTGGCGATACCACTGCTTGCTCGTTATGTACCCAAATATGGCGAGTTTCAGTCGGCTCGCCCATAAAGTGACACACCGCTTGCTGCTCTGGCACTTCAAAATAAAAATACACTTCGTTGCGACGATCATGCTGATGAGCTGGCATGGTATTCCAGACGCTGCCTGGTTTTAATTCCGTTAGCCCCATTTGTAGTTGGCATGTTTGTACTACGGTATTGATCAGCATCTGATTAATATCGCGCTCATTGGAGGTTTCAAGCGCACCTAAATGCAATACATTGGCATCATTACGTGTCACTAACTTATTTGGATATTTGTGGTGAGCTGGTGCAGAATTAAGATAAAATTTTGCCGGATTGCCACTGTCATGACTAGTAAACAGCACCTCATTGGTATCTTTACCTAAATACAAGGCATCTTTATAGCCAAGCTGAAAATCTTCTCCATCAGCAGTCACCGTGCCGCTGCCGCCAACATTGATCACACCAAGCTCTCTACCCGTTAAAAAGTTTGCTGCTTTTAAGTTGTCTACCGTTTCTAACCTAAGCGGTGCGCTGGTTGGCACCGCACTGCCCACCATAAAACGCTCGTAGTGAGTGTATAACCAATAAATGGTGTTCTCTTGCATGAGTTTGTCGACCAAAAACTCATCTCTTAACTGTTGGGTGTCATAGCCTTTAACTTCATTTGGACCAACGGCATAACGTGACTCTATTTGTGTGCTCATAACATGCTACCTAAAATTAAAAATTATCGTGCTAACCAGCCACCATCAACCGCGAGAATATGGCCATTGACATAGTCACTGGCTGTTGATGATAAAAATATGGCTGAACCAATTAAGTCTTCTGCTTCACCCCAACGCCCCGCAGGGATACGCTTTTCAATTTCACTATTACGAGCGGCATCATCTTGTAATGCTTGGGTGTTATCGGTTCTAAAATAACCTGGCGCAATAGCATTAACCTGAATATTGTGTTGCGCCCATTCGTTTGCCAGCGCTTTAGTAAGACCCGCTACCGCATGTTTGCTCGCGGTATATGCTGGGACTGTCATACCGCCGCTGTATGACAGCATTGAGGCAATATTAATTATTTTGCCAAACCCTTGTTTGATCATGTTTGGCGCAACCGCTTGGGCCAATAAAAAACTGGCATCAAGGTTTACTTTCATCACGTTCTGCCATTGCTCATACGGGTAATCCACCGCAGGGCTGCGAAATATTGTGCCGCCAACATTAACCAAAATATCAATACCGCCATGATTAGCTAAGGCTGTAGCTGCTAAGGCATTCACTGAATCCGTATTACTCAAATCAGCTGCATAATCATACGCCTCACCACCGCGCTCTTTGATCATCTGACACGTTGCTTGGCAGCCGTGCTCTTTACTACTACTGCAAATAACCTTGGCGCCAGCAGCTGCTAAACCCAGTGCAATTTGTTGACCCAGTCCGCGGCTTGCACCGGTGACGAGTGCCGTTTTTGAAGTTAGATCAAACAAAGTGGCTGTCATTTTAAATTCCTGTATAAAGTGTTTATTACGTAATTACTAATTCAATGTAAATTGAATTGACTAAACTTGTTAATACCCATTCTTCGCTACCGGTGGCAATTTGTCAAATATTATTTGCCACCGGTGGCAAATATAGCTAAGATGTAAATATCAATCAGCCCATATAACGTTTATAGGTTCATATTATGCAAGCACTGAATAGAAAAAACTTTAATAAAAACAAATACCCAACAAAAATAATGCAATACGGTGAGGGGAATTTCTTGCGTGCATTTATCGATTGGCAAATTGATAAACTCAATGAAACAAGTGTTCTAAACGCCGGCGTTGCGGTGATCCGCCCTATTGATTATGACGCAATTCCTTTACTTAATGT
The DNA here is from genome assembly GCF_052850545.1 of Pseudoalteromonas sp. 1181_04. Taxonomy (NCBI): domain Bacteria; kingdom Pseudomonadati; phylum Pseudomonadota; class Gammaproteobacteria; order Alteromonadales; family Pseudoalteromonadaceae; genus Pseudoalteromonas; species Pseudoalteromonas sp. 1181_04. The sequence goes on along the minus strand of NZ_VXCS01000005.1, from coordinate 53,975 downwards.
TCAAGATGGTTTGTATACCACTATTATTCGTGGCTTAAACGAGCAAGGTGAAACCGTCGCCGATCACCGTATTATTAGTTCAATCAATGAAGAAATTCCTGTCTATAAAGATTTTCCGCGTTATATGGCATTAGCTGAGAATCCGGATCTGAAAATTATTTTTTCAAATACCACTGAAGCTGGTATTGAATATATTGATACTGATAGACTCGATGACGCTCCCGCTAAAGCATTCCCAGCTAAATTAACGCAGTGGTTGTTCCATCGCTTTAATCACTTTAACGGCTCAGCTGACAGCGGCATGGTGATCATCCCTTGTGAGTTAATTGACTACAACGGCGAGAAACTCAAAGAAATCGTGTTTCAATACTGCCAACTTTGGCAACTACCTGAGGCGTTTTCAAGCTGGTTGAATGAAGCTAACCACTTTTGCTCAAGCTTAGTTGACCGTATTGTCACTGGCTTCCCCCGTGATGAGCATCAACAACTACAAGAATCGTTAGGTTATTTAGATAACTTTATGGTGACCGCTGAGTACTTTCACTTGTTTGTTATTCAAGGACCGCAGCATCTAGCTGAATTATTATGCTTGCAAGACAGTGATCTAAATATAAAAATTGTTGATGATATTTCACCTTACAAACAACAAAAAGTCGGTATTTTAAATGGTGCTCATACGGCTTTAGTGCCACTAGCTTACATGGCGAACATTGATTCTGTGGGCGATGCGCTGGCCGACCCTCTGTTTGAAAAATACTTAACCCAGTTAATCTTTGCTGAAATTATTCCCACTCTTGATTTACCTGAAGATGAATTAAAGCGCTTTGCCAATGATGTACTGAACCGCTTCAGAAATCCGTATATTTGCCATTTATTACTGGCTATTTCACTCAACAGTATGACTAAATTTAAGACCCGTATTTTGCCGCAGTTGCACACCTATGTGAAAACAAATAACGCCGTACCGAATATGATGGCATTGGCTATTGCAGGGCAAATTTTGATGTATAAAGGCCTACGTAATGAGCAGCAAATTGAATTGAGCGATGCCCCACAATGGTTAGAACTATTTAATACCCTGTGGCATGACTTTGATAACAACACCCTATCCTTAAACACGCTTGTTGAACAAGTACTAGGGGCACAATGGCATTGGGAAAGTGATTTAAATGGACTTCCTGAATTAACTGCCACCGTTACAGCTCACCTACGTAATATGCTCACTGAAGGTGTAGCAACTACGCTTACTAACCAGTTAGGCCAATAATATGAAACCATTAATTAAACTACACCCAACTGATGATGTTGCCATTGCAATGCGTAATATCACCGCTGGTGAAATATTGCCCGTTGATGGCGAAGAGATCTTAGTCAATGAGAACATTGATAAAGGCCATAAAGTGGCGCTGCGCGATATTAATAAACAAGAGAATGTTATTAAATACGGTGCCCCCATTGGCTTTGCCCTAGAGAATATTCAAAAAGGCGGTTGGGTGCATACCCATTGCGTTAAAACCACCCTCAATGATGAACTGGATTATCAGTATGTTCCTGAGTTTATTGAACAAAGTGAAGCGACCCCTTCGCCTGAAGTAAATATTTATCGTAGACAAAACGGTGAAATTGGCATTCGTAATGAAATCTGGCTGATCCCTACGGTAGGCTGCGTCAATGGCATGATCAACCAAATGATCAAAGAGTTTAAACTGCGTCATCCACAATTAGAAATTGATGGCATTTATGCGTTTCCTCACCAGTTTGGCTGCTCTCAGCTCGGTGATGATTTAGATACAACACGGATACTGCTACAAAACATGGCACTGCATCCAAATGCGGGTGGCGCTTTAGTCGTTGGCTTAGGCTGTGAAAATAATCAATTACCGGCATTTCGTGATGGCTTAGGGGATTACGATGAAGGCCGCATTAAGTTTTTAATCACCCAACAAGCCGATGACGAAATTGAAGAAGGCGTTGCGCTACTTGAACAAATTTATGCCCAAGTAAAACAAGATAAACGTCAACCAGGTACTTTATCTGAAGTAAAGTTTGGCCTTGAATGTGGTGGCAGCGATGGTTTGTCTGGTATCACGGCGAATCCGATGCTGGGTTATTTTTCAGATTATTTAATTGCTCAAGGTGGCACAACGGTATTAACCGAAGTACCTGAAATGTTTGGCGCTGAAACTTTATTAATGTCGCGCTGTAAAGACGAGGAAACCTTTAACAAGCTCGTTAACATGGTTAATAACTTTAAAGGTTATTACAAAGCTCATAATCAACCGATTTATGAAAATCCGTCGCCAGGTAATAAAAAAGGCGGGATCACTACCTTAGAAGATAAATCGTTAGGGTGTACGCAAAAAGCCGGCACCAGCAAAGTACAAGCGGTTTTGCACTATGGTGAGCGCCTGCAAATACCTGGATTAAATCTATTGGATGCACCAGGTAACGACCCTATTGCCACCAGCGCACTTGGTGCTGCAGGTTGTCATATGGTGTTATTTACCACTGGTCGCGGTACGCCTTATGGTGGATTTGTGCCAACGTTAAAAATTGCTACTAATTCAGAACTTGCCAATAAGAAAAAACGCTGGATAGATTTTGACGCTGGCGTTTTAATTAACGATGTCTCAATGGAGCAAGTCCACGGGGAGTTTGTTGAACTGCTAGTCAACATCGTAAACGGCCAGCCAACTTGCAATGAAATAAACGACATTCGTGAAGTCGCTATTTGGAAAAAAGGAGTGACGTTATAAATGACAGCTAAGTCCATCGCAATTATTGGCGAATGTATGGTTGAGCTTAGCGGCCAACCATTTACTGCCATGCAACAAAATTATGGCGGCGATAGCATGAATACCGCCATTTACTTAAAAAAACTCGCAGGCAATGAAGTAAACGTCAATTACGTCAGTGCCATGGGCACTGATCCACTAAGTCGTGCACTGATTGAAAAATGGCAAGCTCACCATATTAATACTGACAATGTGCTGCTCAGTCATAACAAACAACCGGGTTTGTATATGATTCAAAACGATGTGTCAGGGGAGCGTACTTTTCAGTATTGGCGTAGCGACTCAGCCGCTAAATATTTATTGCAACATGCTGATTTTAAAAAAGTACTAACCAGTCTTGCCGAAGTTGATGCTATTTATTTATCGGGGATCTCCCTGGCAATTTTAGCAGAGCAAGATTGCCATACTTTACTCAGCCATTTAGCGTTACTAAAACAGCAAGGGATAAAAATTATTTATGATAGCAACTATCGCCCTGCATTATGGTCAAGCAAGATGCACTGCCACCTTGCCAATAATAAAGCATACGCACTAGCCGATTTAGCATTAGTGACTTTTGACGATGAAGCACAATTATGGGGAGATAGTAATGTTGCGCAATGTACCGAGCGTTTGCACCAACAAGGCGCTCACGAGGTCGTTGTAAAACTCGGCGCAGATGGCTGCCAATACAGTAAAAAACACCTTGATAATTCAATTTCAGTCGAGCTGTTTAATACTGTCGCTGTAGAAAAAGTGATCGACACTACCGCCGCAGGTGACTCATTTAACGCCGGCTTTTTAGCCCAGTGGTTAACAGAGCAACCTATAAAACAATGTGCACAAGCGGGTAATTTACTGGCCGCCCAAGTGATCCAAAAGCGTGGAGCAATTGTCGAGATAGACATTGCGACAATCAAACACACAATAAAGGCTTAGCTATTTTTTCTTGCTCTACATCAAAAACTACTAATACAGTGAGCGCTTTATTTAGCCCGCTAGAATGGTTAAATATTTAAATCGATTGGCTAACACTCTTTAACGTCTCGACACCGAACCTGAGTGCATACCTAAGTTTACTTATTCTAAAGTAAGTGCTGTGAGACGCTTATTTTGTTTAAGTAAACTTCCTCTCATGGGTATGCACTCTAATTCCCTTACTTGCTGCTAATAATGTGATTAAACCGTTAGCTTGCCATCTGCATCAACACCTTGCTTCCAATACGCTGAGCAGACAATCTTCTCACGCGGTATTGCATATTTATCAATCGCTAAATCTTTAATGGTGCGCACAATAGCAGCTTCTAGCGCCATGAAAATCAATGGTTTTTGCGTATATTGAGTCAATAGCACTGAAGCCTGATCAACCACATCTATTTGCGGCTGCATTGTAATTAACCAATTTATAGTGTGCTTGCTGTGTGCTTTGATTGTATCGAGCTCGATAACATCCTGCGAGTCAGTAACATGAATGATCACATCAACATCAGCTGTTGCAGGTAGTTGCTGTAAATACCCGTTAATAGCATTAACTGAGGTTAAATCAGCAATCATCAAATACTGCGACTGACTAAAATCATCAAGCTTTTTAGGGCCAGGGCCTGCAATTGCGAGTTTATCACCAGGCTTTGCTTGTTTAGCCCAATCAGTTGCGATACCACGATGCTGATTGACGACAAAATCAAGCGTAATTGTATGGTTAATAGTATCTATAGCTCTGATTGTATATGAGCGCTTAGGTGCAGGGTTAGCTGCTTTGAGGTCAGTTTCAACCTCATCTTGTCCAGCATGTGGTAATAGTACTTTTACGTACGCACCTTGTTGATCCGCAGGAAAATCATGAAACTCATCTGAGCCAACAACCAGACGCTTTAAATGCGGAGCTATCGCTGTTGTACTTATTACGGTTGCACGACGTACTTTTCTACTCATTTTGATCTCCTCAGAAGATTTATTTACGTGTTTAATTGCACAACGCCCCATTGGTTGATAAAATCAACTATAGCAATTTAATTGACTTTGTCAACCATTATGGATTTATTATGAACTCTTCATTGGCCAATACATTATTTGCTTTAATGCAAAATTATCGCGTTACCATACGAGAAGCTATTAATGCAGGTGAGCTTGGGTTAAACGCAATGCATGTGCGTTGCCTACATATTATTGCAGCGACAACTCACTGCACTGCTAACGATATTGTGAATCAAACCCAGCGCGATAAAGCGCAAATTGCACGCTTAGTTAAAGAACTAATTACATTAAAGCTGATTGACAAAGATGCCAGTGAGCACGATAAGCGTTGCTTTATCTTATCGTTTACCTCTGAAGGTCATGCTCTTTATGACAAACTATTAAACGCCGAACAGCATGTTAATGAGCAAATGTGCAAAAACTTAAACTCTCAACAAATCAATGACTTTTTAGATACTGCTCAAAAAATGATTAAAAATATGCAGTGATCGCAACTTCATTACTTGGCATAAGTTAACTAAAACACATATACTGTACACTTATACAGTATATGTGCTTGGTTAATTATTTATGTTTGTTATTCCTATTTATATCGAAGCGGGCGTATGCGGGTTTGAATCACCTGCCGCTCAGTATAAAGAACTTGGTTTATCACTGGATCAGCTATTGATCAAACACCCCGATGCGACGTTTATTGGTGTGGCATCCGGCTGCTCAATGCAAGAGGTCGGTATTTTTGACGGCGATTTATTATTGGTTGATCGCGCCGAAGAAGCTAAAAATGGTGATGTCATTGTAGCTAACTTAAATGGTTTATTTGTTTGTAAATTATTAGATAAAACTAATGCACGGCTACTCTCTGCATCGGACTTATATCCCCCAGTGCAACTGACTGATAGTGATGAATTTCAATTAGAAGGTGTGGTTACTCGTTCGATTCGATTACATCGCTCTAGTGCTGAGCTGCGCCAATGTATTGCTTAGTGGATGCAGTGGCGTTTTACGCCAGCGCTGAAAAAGTATTTGATCCAGCGATCCGCTCAAAACCTGTTGTGGTATTAACCAATAACGATGGCTGCATTTGTGCGATATGTCCTATCGCACGGCGCTTAAATATCCCTAAGTTTCAGCCCTACTTTAAAGTTAAACATTTACTGGCCAAACATAAGGTGGTTATTCGCTCATCTAATTATGAGTTGTACGCGGATCTAAGCGATAAAATGATGAATGTGATCAGCCGTTTTTGCGACACCCAACACGTATATTCGATTGATGAAGCATTTTTGCAGTTTAACGGCTTTACCCCACTCATTAATGACTGGCATCAGTATGGCCAGTTAATTCGTCGCACAGTTTGGCGCGAAACAAAACTCCCTGTTGGAGTTGGCTTTGGCCCTACACCAACATTGGCAAAAGCCGCAAATCATGCTGCTAAAAAGCTCAACGGTTTTAATGGAATTGCAGTGATTGATAGCGAACAAGCACGACAACATATTTTAGCCGCGATGGATGTAGCTGATGTATGGGGCGTTGGCAGACGTTTAGCTAAAAAACTCAAACTACTTAACATTAACAGCGCGCTTGATTTAGCCAAACAAACACCACAACGTATGAAACGTTTATTTAGCGTCGTGCTTGAGCGTACAGTTAATGAGCTAAATGGCATTGTGTGTTTAAATTGGGATGATGTACGCCAAGATAAGCGTGAAATTTTTTCGACCCGTAGTTTTGGTGAACGTTTAACTGATCCGGTTGCATTAAAAACAGCGTTGATCAATCACAGTATTATTGTCGCTCGCAAACTACGTCAGCAACGCTCCTTAACTAAACGCCTGTTACTATTTGTGGCAAGCTCGCCCCATGAGTCACATTACTATAAAAAATCATTAGTGTATGAGTTACCCGTATCTAGCGCAGATAGCCGTGTATTTGCTAAAGCAATTAGCGAAATATTTACGCAGCTATATCAACACAACGTCCGTTTTTATAAATGTGGTGTGGGTGCACTCGAGCTTAGTTCACAACAGTTTCAACAACCCGACCTATTTGCTCCTAGCCAAGACAACATAAAACTAATGGAGTGTTTAGATTCAATTAATAAGCGATACGGCTGCGATACGCTAACTCTGGCAAGTCAACAACAAAGCCAAGCATGGCATATGAAGCGTGCATTTTTATCGCCTCAGTACACAACGCGTTGGCAGCATTTACCGAAAATAAGTTGTGATTTATAAAAAACTCACATTATCGTTAAATTTAAAGTTGTAGTTCAAACTGACAACGAACATTACTGCTCTCTACACTGTACGCAAGCGTTGTAGGCGAAATAAAACGCAGCGTTTGGCTCGTGTCTAAATTATCTGTCTCGTTTTCACAGCGAGTATGGCGTAGTGACATGGTAATGCTTTGCGTGGTGTATTTATACTTAGTAGTGACCAAACAAAAGTTAGCGACTTTATTCGTTTGTGTGCCATGGTGTAAGTTATTAAAAATAATTTCATCACCGAGCTTAAAGCCAAGATCAGGCTCATTTGCATCAAGCCATGCTAACTGTCCACCAGCACACATTTTAGCCTCACCTGATACCAATTGATAACTACCAACCTTAGTATTGAATAAATTAATAAACTGACTTTTATTACTTGGCAGCTCAGTTTTAGCACTGACAACTGTAGTTAAACAAACCGACACTAAACACAGTAATACTTTACGATAGCGCATTAAATACCTGACATTTATTGATTTATATACTCAGCATAGCATAGCTACGGTGATTAAAATAAAAACCAGCCAGTATACTGAGTCATGGTTGGTTTTTAATATTATGTTACTGCCAATATTTAGCAAATAGTTGCGGATATGCCAACTTTAAAAATTTAGGCTTATCTTTAAAGCGCTTACCTTTGGGTTGATCAAGGCCTGAAGGAGCAAAGGGTAATTCGTCTTCATTACGCTGTTCATATAATAAACCAGCGATCAAGTCATACTCATCTAAGTAAGGATAAGGCTGCTCGTTTAAATGATAAACAGGTGTGCAATCAGCCAAAGAATCAGCATTTTCAAGCGCAGTATTAAAAGCTGCTTCACCACGAGAAATTAACCAACAACGAAATTCTGAGAAACCGTATTCATCATTGCAACCGGCCATTACAAACGCAGCACCGAATAGCTCCCAAGTATAACTTTGGCGCATACAAATGCTAAATTGCTTATCAAATTCAATGAGCTGTGCATCGCTTAAATCTGTAAGTAAACCTTTTAAACGTTCACTGACTGATTCTGGCTCTGCGGTTCTATCTGCAACGGTAACTAATTGCCAGAATTCGCTTAAAGTAAGTGCACTCATGACAAAATCTCTTTCACTCGCCCTACTTGACCATCCTCTAAGCGCACTTTAATACCATGCGGATGATTGGGTGATTTAGTCAAAAGGCGCTCAACAACACCTTGCGTTAATGTGCCGCTACGCTGATCTTGTTTTAAAACGATATTAACTTCGGTGCCAGGGGTGATTTGTGAACGAGTAGGAACTGCCATAATGGATCTCTTTTACTATTTTTGTTGGATTATAGCTGTATGTCATCTTGATACCAAACTAAAGCACCGTAATCATCATTTTTTCAGGTTTAGTTGCACTGATAATAACCGCAAAATCATGCTGGTAAATTTATAGGTATCACTTAAGCCTAAGTTCATCTAAGCAGTTCAAGCGCCTGTTCAAATTTAACTGGTTTACTAAATAAATAACCTTGATAGCTATCAACTTCTAAACCTTTTAATAAAGCTAACTGATCGTTACGCTCCACACCTTCCGCTATCACTTTACAACCAATCATATGCGACATTTTAGTCACTGCTGAAACAATACTTTTATCTTTTGAGTGCTCACAAATATTATCAACATAAGATTTATCTATCTTTATATAATCAACAGAAAGTTCTTTTAAAACAGAAATCGAGGAAAACCCAGTGCCAAAGTCATCAATAGAAATACGTACGCCAATGCTTTTTAATTGTGTGATAACTTTAGATAAATAGACTAAATTTTTAATCATTATAGTTTCTGTAATTTCTAAATGTATGTTATTTGTGTTAACACAATACCGATTTAATAAATTCTTTAAAAATATAATAAAATCATGACTTTCAAGTTGCAGTACAGATACGTTGATTGATAGTGCAATCGTATTGTCGAGTTTGTTTAACTTACTCAAACTTGCAATCGCTTGCTCTAAAACAAACTCCCCTAAAAAGTTAATTTGGCCATAGCGTTCTGCTATGTCGATAAATTCTGAAGGGGGAATAAATTCATCATTTAAATGCCAACGTAACAGCACTTCGAAAGTAATTATTTTATTATCGATTATATCAACAATAGGCTGATAACAAAGATGAAAGCCTCCTTGTTCAACACTCTCTTTAATTGATCTACGTAACATCTCTTCTCTATTAAGAGCTTGCATCATACGTTCATCAAATATTGAAATTTCATTGCGATTTTTTTTACCTTCGTACATTGCAACATCAGCATATTTGATAGCTTGAGTAAGGTCAAAGTTTGTGCGAGTGTAAAACAAGCCCACTTTAAAGGAGGGTCTAATATTCAGGTTATCTTTAACGACAGGCTGGGTTAAATTATCAACAAGCTTTGTCGTGTTACTTATCAGCTCAGCTTTACTCGCGTGACACGAATAAAGAATAAATTCGTCCCCTCCCCACCTACAAGCAATCATTTCCCGTTTTTTTTCTATCGATAATAAACGTTTTCCAGTTTCAGCAAGAACAAAATCTCCAAACTCATGACCATATTTATCATTAAGTATTTTAAAGTCATCCATATCTAAAAATAGAACAGCTTTAATGTTATTGATATTTTGAGCTAAATCGAGATCGACATTAGAGAAAAAGCTCCCCCGGTTAAATAATTGAGTTAAATTATCACGTTGCTCTAAATTAATTATTTTCTCAGTACGAACTTGCACTTCTTTTTCTAGATTATGGATAAATAAATCGAGCTTAATTTCATTATTAATTGAGGTTTTTACATCTTTAGCTGCGCGTATTGCACTGACAAAACACAAAATAAACCACAATACAATTCCCAATATGCCTAAAACATTTTCATTATCGTCTGGTTGAAATAAAAGCAATATACTAAATGGGATAAGCAAAAAAGTAATATAGCTGAAGGCTGAGCGAATATCGGAGGACAGAACATTGACAGCTCCCCCTGCTAATGAGCTAAAAACAACCAGCGTGACAAATTTCTCTGACATCTGCATATCTTCAAAAAATAATATTGGGAACACAGCCCAAGTCAAACCAGTTAAAAATACACCAATAAAGTAACAATGGTACTTTATATTATTGTCATTACTTAAAAAAACATGATTTAAAATGCGCAGTGAAAATACGAAAATAAGAATACAAAACCAATACAACTTTCCTACAGAGTCACTTTGATTAATGCCACTAAAAATAACAAAAACAGCAACTATAAGATTTATAATAATAGCTGAATTGAAATAGGAACTAACGAAACTAAGTCGTTTAGCTATAAAATTTTTTGAATAAGTAGCCATTACACTAAATCACATACCCTGTCTAAACTGAGCATTCTACTTAAAATAACCAATCAATACAGTATTAATAAATCAATCGAGAGCGAAAAATACGCGCTGAGTTATTGTCTTTTTTGCAACTATTGACATGTCATTTCACATCATCGCTTAGCTCTTAAGTGAACTCTGTTAATGATCAAATAGTTACACAAATGAAAAGCCTGAATTTCAAGTGCGTCATCGCTACTATCGGTTATTTCTTAACGCAAAGCAGTGTTTAAAAAACTTATTTTACCTTAAAAACGAAACTATGATGAAAAATTAATTGCTTGTGGCTTGATGTTTATAAGCGCAAGCTGCTGCTTAATTTGCGCTTCAATTAAAGGCAATTGTTGCTCATTGTTTGCCTCTAATAGTGCTAATTCATCAATAAAAAAACAACTTATATGCAAGCTATTACTTGGTTTTTTTAAATTGACTGTATGCGTTAAGTAACTAAAACCAGCGTGCTTGTCTTTTATATTTTCACAAGCGATGGTTAGAGTATTACGAAGTGCTTTATCTAACAATTTTTCTGTTCTAGTCATTTTTACTGGTGTGCTCTTGGCTTGAGTCGTTTTCTGGAACTATGTCTTGCTGCTTTTTAAATTTTTTGTAACCGTCTTCTTGGCGCTTTATACATTCATGATATTCTTTATCTGCCATGTAGCTGCATTCACCTAAACGGGCAGCTTGAATTTCGTGATAGCGTGCATCTGAACTACAGCCGGTTAAAAACAGTACCGCTGAGGCACTTACAACCCATTTTAGCCTATTGAAAAGCATTAAAAATTCCTTACATTTTAAGCTGGAAAAGTAATTCATCCATGACGATTTTGCTGTATATTGCAAACGTTTTATATCTATAACCGTTAAGGGCTAATTATGATGTTGTCGCAGTTACAAAAGCTGTTCCAGCGTATCGATAAAAGTAAAATATTTCAATCATTTGTTATCGCCGTTATTGTTGTATCAGCGCTCACCGTTGGTGCACACACCTATTCGTTACACCCCACTGTTGAATTTGCTTTACATTGGATGGACGTGGGCATCACGGTGTTTTTCTTAATAGAACTAATTATCCGCTATGTTGCAAGTAAAGGCTTAAAAGACTTTTTTAGCAAAGGCTGGAATATCTTTGACTTTATAATCGTCATTGGCAGTTTATATCCTGCTGCAGGTTCGACCATTTTTATAGCCCGTTTACTACGAATATTCCGCGTACTACGTTTAGTCTCTATGGTGCCAGAACTACGTTTGTTGGTTAATTCACTATTAAAAGCCATACCGCAAATGGGTTATATTGCGCTGTTAATGTTTGTTATTTTCTATATTTATGCCGCAACTGGCAGCATGTTATTTTCTGAGATAAATCCATTTCTGTGGGGAGATGTATCAATCTCAATGTTGACTCTGTTCAGAATAGCAACCTTTGAAGATTGGACCGACGTCATGTACGAAACCATGGCTGTCTATAAGCTAAGTTGGATTTACTACCTTACCTTTATATTCTTAACTGCTTTCGTATTTTTAAACATGATGGTAGGCGCTATTCTAGAAGTTATGTCACAGGAACATCGTAATGCTCGGGAAGAGCAAGCTGATGTAGATTCCTTGCCGGCAACCCAAGGACAAATCAATGAGCTGAAGGCACAAATAGCAGAACTAAAAACACTATTAAAGCCCAAAAACTAAGTATTGATAAACTAGCACCTAAGAATATAAAAGCTTAGGTGCTAGTGCAATTATAACTAAGTTCATCTGTAGTCAGCCGATAAACCAAGCATTTATTCCTAGTGTAAAATCTAAAACTAATAAATTATTGCTTTTAGCTATTTATCAATGGTCTAATAAAAATATGATAAATTTAAACCAATTATAATGCATTACTTCAGAAGATACTTTTTATTATCAGATCACGTTAATTCAAATGTTAGAATACCTAACTGGCGTATCAGTGCATTACGCATTATTTTAGCAGCTGGTGTTATTCTATGTTTTGCAGTGCTTTGCGATACTTTAAACGCCGCAATTGAGTTCAACTTAATCCATGTAATTGTGCTTTGCGCGAGCTTTTTTGTCACAATGGCTATCTTACTTCTAGCTAGCCGTAAATGCTTTACTTTATGTGCCCATGCGCTGCTACTCAGTATTGTTGCTGCAACAATCTCAATTAATCTCTTTTTAACAGATATCAACCTTGCAAAAATAGGCTCTATGTATATGTATGCCTGTCCTATCATTGCGTTGATGCTATTAGGTGTGAGAACCGCGCTAAGTTATGCGATTCTAAATATCGTGCCTTTTTATTTTATAATATACAACATTGATATTTCATCTCTTACCTCCATAAATACGCAACTACCAAATTCAGACTGGTATATATCAGGATTATTATTCTTAATCTTTAATATCTGTATTCCGCTTGCGGTTGCACGCACCATAGTTGCAGCTAAACGTTTAAATCAAACCATGGCAGAATCAAATAGTCATCTAGCAGCAAAAAATGAGCTTTATAGAACATTTTTTACTGAATCAAGTATTGCAAAAATAATTATCGATAGTGAAAACACCGTTATAGATTTTAACAGTCAAGCGAAAATGTTATTTGATTTCAAAGCAACAGTTAAACTCGATAAATTATTACCTAATCTTGTGATTGCAGCTAACCCACAAAAGAACCAAGTATTTAAATATAAAAACACCTATAAAACTGTACATTACCAGCAAGTTACTGACTCTGATTATTGTGTGCTGCGCTTTGATGACTGCACTGAACAACATCAAATAAAACAAAACTTATTAGCAATGGAGCAAGAAAACAAACGTTTACGTTACAGCGATGGTCAAACACACCTTCCCAATAGAGAATGGTTTGAGCTTCAGTGTGAAAGATTTGTAGCAAAGTACCAAGGTGATTTCTATATTGTGATCACCCAGAGTGCAAATAATGAATATTTAAATCTCAAATACAGTAAAGCTGATGCAAAAGCACATTTAGTATCAGCTTATAAGCGCTTAAAAGACTCTAATGAAGACCTCGTTCTGTGCGCTCATGTAGGTAATAATAAATTAGCATTTATAATAACTACAAGCTCAGCTAACAAAATAGAGTATAAGCTTTTAAACGAAGTTAAACATGCGCTTGATGAACCTTATATAATGCGGGGCAGAAAATACCAACAGTCGTTTTTATTTGGTTTTTCTAACTTTCCAAGACAAGGAAAAAGCAGTGCTACTGTATTGAACAACGCAATAGAGGCATTAAAACTTGCTGATAATCATCGCCCTATTAATGGTTATGATGAGAAACGCTCACAAGCATTTTTAGAAAAACATGAAATATCAATGTTATTAGACGAAGCACTTCATAACGCCGAGTTAGAGTTACACTATCAACCTAAAGTAACACATGACGGCAAGTGCATTGGACTTGAAGCATTAGCACGCTGGAACAGTAAAACTCTTGGTGTTGTATCACCTGCGGTGTTTATTCCTATCGCAGAGGAATACCGGATGATCAGCCGACTCACAGATCTCATAATTCAAAAAGTCTGTACTCAAATTGCAACTTGGAGCAAAGATGAAATTCCACTAGTGCCTGTTGCAATAAATATATCATTGCTTGATTTTGGCCAAAGCGATTTCATGTCAAAATTAGTAAAATACTTAGCGGACTTTAATGTCAAACCAAGTCAAATTGAATTAGAACTGACCGAAACGTCATTAGAAGCAAACCAAGAATATTCCTTGGCGCTAATGCAAAACCTACAATCATGGGGATTCACAATTTCTGTTGATGACTTTGGTGTGGGCTATTCAAATATTGCGCGCTTAGCCGAATATCCTATAAATAAGCTAAAACTTGATCGCTCGCTAATAAGCCAAGTTACAAGCTCAACAAGGCAAAAGAGCTTAGTAAAAGCAATTCACGTCATGTGTGATGAGCTAGGTATAAAATGCGTATCTGAGGGAGTTGAAACACAACAGCAAGTTGAAATTATGGCAAATATGGGATGTAAAGAATTTCAAGGCTTTTATTTTTCAAAACCATTATCGGCCTACCACTATACCGAGCATATAAAACAACAAGGTTTGAATTTTAATCCGCAAAAAATACCAACAAGTTAATACCGGAAAAAAATAGAATCGGCTATTAAGCTGACTGGAGTATTCGCATTGAAGACTAATGAGCGGTATTGTCAGCTTGTATTTTATTCTTAGCCACTGTTATTACTACACTTTAAATTTTCCAACTAGATCAGTAAGAACGTGTGATAAGGTTTTTAATTTATCGCCATTATTACTGGTATTGGCAGCAATTTCACTAACATCATCAGCCGCATTTTTGATTTCTATAACATTGCGATTTATATCTTCAGCGACATGCTGCTGCTCTTCTGCAGCGGTTGCTATCTGCGTATTTAAGTCACTAATATTAACAATAGACGCTGTTATTTCCGTAAATTGCAGCTGTGCAGCATGGGATAGTTCAACCGTTTTATTAGTGCTGTCTAAACTGCGTTTCATTTCAGTAGTGACTTGGCCAGACATGCTACGTAATTTGTCTAATTGCGTAGCAATCTCTTCAGTGGATTCAGACGTACGTTTCGACAATGCACGTACTTCATCTGCAACGACAGCAAAACCACGACCATGATCCCCCGCTCTAGCAGCTTCTATTGCAGCATTTAAAGCAAGCAAATTAGTTTGCTCAGCAATGCCTCTTATAACGCCTAAAATTGACATGATATTTTCACTTTCAGTGTCAAGTTGCGATATATCATCCGTTGCTTTACTTATCACTTCGCTCAAAACAACCACGCTTTGAACGGTCTCTGTGATCACTGTTTGACCTATCTCTGATGCCTGTTGCGTTTGCATAGCCAGATCTGCCGCATTAGCACAACTTGAAGCTACTTCGTTGGCTGTCGCAGCCATTTGATTAATTGCAGTTGCCGCCATTTCCAGTGCTTGTTGTTGTTGGGAGGTAGAACGAGTTAATTGCGATGCTTGTGTAGAAGTTTGCTCTGATGTACCGCTTACATCTAATGCACACTCGTTGATTTGTCTTACTAAATCAGCAATCAAGTTTAAAAATAGGTTAAAACTATTGGCAAGCTTTGCCGTCTCATCTTTAGTTTTTATCGTGAGCCGTCGAGTTAGGTCACCACCGCCTTGCGCAATTTCAGCCAGGCCATCACTGACTTCAACTATAGGTGAAGAAATTACTTTTGAGATATAACTTGCGATTAAAATGAATACAATAATTAGCACCGCACTAATAATTAAAATTGTAACGGTCATGGTGTTTGCGGCGCTCATCACCTCTGACTTTTCAACTAAGCCAATAAATTTCCAGCCTAACTTAGCTGAAGTATAAATATTGGCAATAAAATCTTTGTCATTAATAACAATTTCGAACTGACCTTGGGTATTAGCCGCTAACTGCTTGTATTTCCCACCCGCAATATCAGTTAAACGTTTAAAACGAAAATCTTCATTTTTAACATCAACAAGTATGTTTCCCGTATCTTCGATCAGCATTAAGTAACCAGTTTCACCCAGCTTAATATTAGCAATAATTTCTGTCAGTCCTTGCAAAGAAACATCCATTCCCTGTACACCGATAATTTGTCCATTATCTTTTATTGCTTTTACAGTAGAGACTATAACCATGTCGTCAGCTGCCCAATAATAAGCACTAGTGCGAACCGTTTTACCACTTGCAGATTTACCTGTTAAATACCAAGGTCGAGATCGTGGGTCATAATTAGCATTAACTTCTCCCGCTGGCCACTGAATATAACCACCTTGTTCATTACCCATATAAATATAAGCAAGCCCTGGGTGAGTTTGGCCGAAGTGATCAAACTGTTGAAATGCGGCACGTTCAACACTGCTGCCTTGGAGATGTTTTAGCATCACCGAATTATTTGTATCTACATGAGTTTTGACATCTTGCTTGGCAGCTAAGACCATTTGATGGGAAGCTAGATAATCAACATTTTTTTCTATTTCGGCAAAAAATATAGCGATACCATTATCTATTTGCCGTGCTTCTCTTTCGCTCATTTGCGCAAAATTATCAATAGCTTGCTCTCTTGTTTGCGTGATAACAAGTGCTGCAATAATAAAAAGAGGTAAGGCGATGGCGGAGGCAAAAGATAGTTTTAATTTTTTTGATATATTCATATATAGGAGGCCAAATAGATACTCCCATAAAGATAGTAAGCTATTGAGTATCCAGCAAGAAACAATCTCACTAAATTAACTAAGCAGTGACAAAACTAAAGCGGTGCAAAAAGACAACAGTAAAAGGGCTGGCACATTGCCAGCCCTCCATATTAACTGTAATAAATGGCAGCCAATAAACTAATATTTATTATCAACAATAATGCGTAGCATACGACGCAGTGGCTCTGCAGCACCCCATAATAACTGATCGCCAACGGTAAAAGCACTAATATATTTAGGCCCCATCGCTAATTTACGAATACGCCCTACAGGAATACTTAATGTACCAGTTACTTTAACTGGGGTTAAATCTGTAGCAGTGATATCACGCTCATTAGGGATAACTTTAACCCACTCATTGTGTGAGGCTAAAATCTGTTCTATTTTCTCGACGCTAATATCTTCACGTAGTTTAATCGTCATTGCTTGTGAGTGACAACGCATTGCACCAATGCGTACACATAAACCGTCAATAGGCACAGGCTGTTTAGATGAACCTAAAATTTTGTTCGCTTCAACTTGCGCTTTCCATTCTTCTTTAGATTGACCTGATGGCATTGGCACATCAATCCATGGGATAAGACTGCCTGCTAACGGCACACCAAATTGCTCTTGCGGTAAATCGCTTGAGGCAATCTGCTGCGTGACTAGTTTATCAATTTCTAAAATAGCGGCCTGTGGATCAGCGAGCTTGTCAGCCACACTTGCATGAATAGAGCCCATTTGCGCGATTAGCTCTTTCATATTGCGAGCACCGGCACCTGAGGCTGCTTGATAAGTCATTGGGCTAACCCACTCAATCAAATCTTGCTCAAATAAACCACCCAGCGCTAATAACATCAATGAAACTGTGCAGTTACCACCCACATAAGTTTTAACGCCTTGCTCAAGGCCTTGTTCAATCACATCTTTATTGACCGGATCAAGTACAATAATACTGTCATCGCTCATACGCAGTGCTGATGCCGCATCAATCCAATAGCCGTCCCAACCTGCTTCACGTAATTGTGGATATACAGCTTTGGTATAATCGCCACCTTGACAGGTAATAATAATATCCATGTTTGCCAGCGATTCAAAATCCATTGCATTAAGTAATGGTTTTGCAGGACCTGCTAAATTAGGGCCAAGCTTACCGGTTTGCGAGGTAGTAAAAAAAGTAGTATCGATATGAGCAAAATCATTTTCTTGTTGCATACGCTCTAATAACACTGAGCCAACCATGCCCCGCCATCCGACCAATCCTACTTTTTTCATTGTTTGTTCCACTGTTTGAGTCATAAGAAATACCTAATACGTTAAAAATTAAAATTCATTGCGTGAGATTTAATTTTTAGAACGAACAATCTAGCACTGTGATCGAGGCAACACCAGTGTTACTCATAGAACATAAAATTTTTTCATCTTGAGTCAATAATCATATTTCTAATAGTTATGATTATTGTGCATCATTGTAAAAGACCGGTGTTTTTGACATCCAACTGATTCATCTGTTGCTATTTTTTTGCAATATGAAACTGACTATCTGTACATAAGTAAGTTAATAAGAATGCAATAAACAAGATTTATAATCATTTCGCACTTTGTAGTCAGATGTATTGTGTATTATTTTATTCATTAAAAGGAATCAAACAAATGAAAAAATTATACTTTTCTAGCCTAATTGCAACTTTTCTATCTTTAGGAGTATCTGCAAATGTTAACGAAATCAATGTAGAATCGAATACTTCTTTTGCCAGTTCAACAACTAGTGTTGAACACACATCGGGCTCAACAAAAAGCTTATCTACATCAACCCTACCGTAATAGTTGATAGTAGTTATAGCAACTTCTTTGTCAGTTTTATATCGGGAAATCAATTCTGTAAAGAGCGAGGTCATAAGCGAGAAATCACTGGCAGCACAGTGTGGTGAGGATGAATATGAGTATGCGGAATATGACTGGTATGGTAGCGCATGGGTTTCAAAAAATACTGGTAGTAAAAATCAGTGTTATCCATTGTACGCTAGTATAAAGTGCGGTAGCGGTAACTAACGTAAACAAACAGCTCAGTAACAACTGAGCTCTTATTCCATGGCGCAAAAATTCCTCCAATTAATATCAACATAGTTCAACTCATCATTAATCACATATCATCATTAAAATAATAGCCTTATATCAATTTGCATTAAATGATCACTTCTTTAATAACACAGATATTACACAACCATTAGTTTTACAAATAGCAGATATTAAAAAGCCCTGCATTTGGCAGGGCTGAGATAATAAAGACTTATGTAATTTGCCTTTATTAGATGACTTTAAAACTCGTAGCTAAAGCTCACGCTTAATTCTCTAGGCGTTTCTTGAGAACGAATTAGCACATCATTTTGATTAACTTCAAAGTTTTGTCCCAACATATTTTTCACTTTAAGTGTTAATGTGGTATTAAACGTTGGGTAATAACTATAAACCATGTCTAACGAGTTTAAAGGTTGTTCGTAAGCGTCATCAAAGTTATTAACACCCGCAGCTAAAATACGATCACCAAATACATTGTAGATAACAGATGCTTGATGCATGCCATCATGTGAATCGTAATTCAGTTGCAAGTTGGCAACATACTTTGAATGGCCCGTCATACGTCGCTTTAGGTTCGTGAGATCGCCACGCTGTTCTTCTGCAATTTCAACTTCTGAATCACTGAGCGTTATATTTCCAGAAGTAAAAAAAGCGCCCCCTAATAAATCACTGTGCAACTCAGTTAACCATTCAGCTTCAATACCGTAAACATAGGCTGTTTCTGCATTGTCAAACTGCAGAGTAAAACGGCCGTCGCTTTCTGTTAATAGTGCTTCGATTGGTTTATCGATATCTTTATAGAATGCGCCAACTGAGTAATTATCGCCATTGTCCATATAAAACTCGATACGTGCATCAAAGTTATCTAGGTAACTAGATTCTAAGAATGGATTACCAAGCGTTCGATAACCTGTCAGCGGATCTTGGAATTGAACAGGGCTTAGCTCTCGCAAATCAGGGCGTACAACCGTGTTGCCATAACCAAAACGAACTTGATACGATTGCTGACTATATGTCATAGATAACGAAGTAAAATACTCATCTTCCATCACACTTGCTTGTTCTATCGCATCTGCACTTAATTTATCAGCCAATAAAGCAGGATCGAATGCTGAGCGAGAAAAAGCAAGCGCAACTTGGCGGAAGTCCTCGTAACGCACACCACCGCTTAAACGCCAATCTTGAGCAAACGTTACGTCAAAAGAGCCGTAATAAGCATCAATCATTTGCGCTGCTAAGTAATCATCAGCTGTTGGTTCTTGGAACAATAACTCGACATCCGTTGAATCAACAACAGCATCGTTAGCAAAAAAACTACCAATTGACAGTGCTTCTTCTTCACTTTGTGCTAGATCTAAAGACTGAGTTTGGTTAAAACGATAGTTAAAAAAGTCAGTGCGGTAATCACGTGTTTTTTCAACAAAATAACCACCACCCGCAATTTCTACTTCGGCGTTATCAAAGTAAAAAACTTTGTTTACATTAACGCCCCAGTTTTCTACATCGTCTTCAAGCTCTACAAATCGATACAAATAAGGATTACCACCTAAGCTACCATTGTAAAAAGTACGTTGATATTTGCCATCTAAGTACTCATCACGAACCGTTACTTTAAGCTCACCAGGTATACTTGTAGTCGCTGTTGAGTCAGTATACTGCCAATCTACACCAACACCTTCAAGAAAACCCCAATCTAAATTGTGCATTCCACGAAGCTGAAGTATTTCAAGTTCTCGTTCCTCAAAAGAGGTTAAGTGACTACGCTGCAACTGCCCAGCATCAATACTTAATGACTTTGAAGGTTCTTGGTAAAGCGCAACAGAGGCTTCATCTTCAGAATCTCGTAACATCATATAAGTTGCTGTTAAATCGTGACCTCCAATTTTATAACCTAAATTTAGAGAGCTATTTAACTTTATATTATGCTTGGTTGACACTTCTTTCTCTGTTGCAGAGTAACAAGTAAAGTCATCTTGTGAACATGAGGACTCAGATGCGTCAACAGAAGAAAGTACAGCGCTAAACTTCTCAGCATTAGACCATTCATTTTCATAGGCAACTGACGCTAAGAAACCAAACGAGCCGTCTAAGCCAAATAAGTTATCAAAACGGTCGCCATACACAGCTTTAATACCGGCATCAGGATTTAAACTTTCTTTTTCCAAGCCAAAATCTCTTGGCAATGCTTTTGCTAAACTTTTATTTAAGTCTATCGCGGCAGCTTGGCCAATATCAGCCCCCTGACGTCTTGACTCTACATCCCTGATATTTCTATACGAAATATCAGACAGGCCATTGATATAGGTATTTAACGCAGTCTTAACTGAACCAGGTAATGCGCGTGTACCATCATCTTTACCTAACCAATCATCACTGCCACCATTATATGTATAGCCTTCGTCGTTTGTATCTTTATAACTGGCACCAATTTCGACTTTAAATAAAGTATCATTTGGAATGCTCTTGGTTCTGATATTAACGTCACCACCACCAAAAGCCGCAGGCATATTTGGTGAATAGGCTTTTTGTACAGCCAAGGATTCAATAATACTTGATGGGAAGATATCAAGTGGAATTACATTTCGTGTTAGATCCGGGCTTGGAACTACCGCGCCATTTAAACGTACGCTAGAGTAACGCTCACCTAAGCCACGGACATAGATAAACTTATCGTTAACTAATGATAAGCCTGTAACACGGCGAAGTGCCGAAGCTGCATCACTATCACCCGTTCTAGATATTTGCTCTGAACCCATTATATCAGCGACAAATGCCTGATTTTTACGCTCATCAATTACGGCACTAGCACTGCCTTTAAGGCGCGTACCTGTTGCAACAACTTCTTCTATCGCTTCTTCATTTATTATTTCTTGTGCCTGATCAGCGAAAGAATGAAATGAAGAAAAAAGGGAGAGCAGAGATAAAGTTATTAGATTGGTTTTAAACTGCTTTTGATGTTTCATATTTATATCCTCTAAACCTAAAATTCCCTTAAAAAAGGCGCCGTAGCGCCTTATAATTAGAGCCGGTCTAGATTAATTACTAGCGCGTTGTAAAGATGCGGCAACAAAATCAGCCCACTCACTTGATTCACCGTCTTTAAGTGCACCAATATAGCCTGCGTTAGTAAAGAAAGAGTTAACTTCACTCATGTCTTTAGCTGTTGTAGCTACTGCAGTGCCTTGTGAATCAGTAATAGTTGCAGCTGTTGAAACACCATCAGCACCAAGTACATTTGCAAAATCAGCAAAACCAATTAACTGGTTATTCTCGCCACCAGTAAACCAAGAAGCAATATCAAAACTTGCTAATGCGCCAGTTAAAGGTGTATTTACGTCTTCAAAATTCTTACCACAAGCAAATATTGAGCTCATAAATGCGATATCGCCATTATTTGCATTCGCATGCACACCAGCATCCCCTGATTGGTCTTTTTCATTATATAAATCAAGACAACCAGCACCATCTACAGATGAAGAGTTTACAAATAGCATATTAGCTAATTGCGCTTTACCCCATTCTTTCATTTCCATACCAGCACCAGTACGACGCCCTTCAGCACCTTGGTCGCCAGTAGTTACAACCGTTGCATTAGCAATTGTTGGATTAGAAACAGTTGTTACTAAATCTTGTGCATCTGCTGATAATGGATCTACCTTAGCGCCATCTGTTTCAAAGCCATGGTTTCCATATTCATTTGAACGTACAAGAATAAATTGTCCATAGCCTTTCCAGCCTTCATCCCAATCAATACCATCATCACCTGTATCAGTAATAACAATATGTTTAAGGTTAACGCTACCACCAAAAAGCTCTATACCATCATCAAAACCATTATGAACATGCACGTAATCAATCGTTGTGCCTGAGCCTACAGCATTAAGGGTTAAACCATTAAGCTCATCGCCTTCAACACCAAAACCCGCATATTTTATAACTATATGCTTAAGGATACCGCTGCTATCTTGCGGATCATTACCACCATAATACGATACAATACCTTCAGCAGCGTGGTTACACATATCTTGCGCCGCAGCCGCAGCCGTACAACGAATAGAATGGCCTCGACCATTTACCTGAACGCCACCCCAATCACCAATTTGTGCGGTTGTTGCATCATCGCCATCAACTTCTTTGATGCTTGTGAAAATAATTGGCTTATCTACTTCACCAATTGCTTCAATATTTGCACCACGTGCAATACGAATAAAACTCTCAGGCTTAGTAAAAGCTATCGTCGCGCCAGCTTCAATAGACAATGTAGGACCATTGCCATCAATTGTAGCGCCTGTTGATGTGTCTACATCATCACCAATAAATAATGCACCTTCAAATACATGTGCGCCGCCACTGCTTAATGCAGGGATAACAAAAGAGCTGGTAATTTCTTTCGCATTACTTGCAAATGCTTGACTGTAAACACAGTTAACACCCTTTGCTTCACCTGTAAATGTAGCTCCATCTAATGTATATGTAGCGCAACTTAATGTATCACCACCATTATCACCACCTGGGTTAGTCACTGAGTTGTCTACACTATTATCTACACTGTTATCAACTGTTGTAGGTGTAACATTAATATCACCACCGCCACAGCCAGCGAGTGTAATTGCAGTAGCCACAAGGCTGACTTTAAATAAACCAGATAATTTCATTGTTCACTCCGTTAAAGTATTTAATTATTTTGTTAGCGCATTAAGTAAAACTCAAGTCACTTTAAAACACGAAAAACATGCTTTAAGGTCACTTGAGCTTTAGAACGAGGACTACAATACGGGAGGTGTATGACAATACAGTTACACTTTAATAAACATAAAGTGACAATATAATTTATTTAAATAACAATTTGTTAGGAATATTTAGAACGAAAAAAACCGCCCTGAGGCGGTTTTGGTGTTGCGATTATAAAACGAGTTTTTTAATAAAATCGTTGAAGTTAAAATGGCATTTTTTAACGCCATATTTACTTATAACAAAGCGGTGCGTAATGTTTCAGCATGCAATTTTTCACGCTTCACGTATTTGATCCATTGTTCAGCTAATCGCTGCGATTTTTTATGCTTCTCGGCTTGTTCGAATGCTAAAATAGACGCATCAAAGTTTTGTAAACTATATTGCGCCATACCTAAAGCAACATAAGCATTTGATTCAAAATCGAGTGAGCCTTTATCAAGCGCCGTTCGGGCTGCATCAGCGGCATCTTCAAATTGCTCTAAGTTAACAAGTACTTCAGCCATACGTTGATCGTACTTACCGTGATCCGAAAGCTCTGCCGCTTTAGCAAAGTAAGTAACTGATTTATTATCTTCTTTTGCTTGGACCATGGCTTCTGCGATGAATGCATAATTCTTCGCAGACTTTTCAGCAACGCCTGATTCAATCGCTTTACTCATCACATCAGCCGCTTTAAACGCTAAACCGTTGTATAAGTAAACTTGGGCAAGTTGACGTAAATCTGATTTTGACGTTAAAAAACCTTGCTGGTAAGCGGCTTCAAGTACGGCTAGTTGTTGTTTTTCTTTACCCGTTTCACCGTACATACCGCCAAGTTGCACCCAGTATTCAGGCTTGTTATAAAGCTTTACCATACGCTCAAGTACAGCAACTACATTCTCAGTTTGATTAAGTGAGTAATACATGGCGCGTTGCAGTACTAACCAGTTTTCTTTTGGCACCTTGCCTTCACTATCACTTTGGGCAATCGCTAAGTTAATATTATCAATGCCTTTTTGGTAATCTTTCAACTGATAATACGCTTGTGATTTAAGGACATAATAGGCATCAGTTTTAGGCTTAGTGTTAATTGCATCCCACTTAGCTAAAAAATCAATGACTTTATTATAATCACTGTTTGCCATCGCTAATTGCGCTAAGCTAAAAGTAGTGCTAACACGTAATGTTTCTGGAATACCTTCTTCTGCTATCACCTTTTCAAATGATGCAATTGCTTTAGGCAAATCATTTTCGTTGTAATAAATAAAGCCATAAAAATTATGCATCATGGCAATTTCATAGGAGTTCATGCTAGAAGAACGTTCTTTGATGCTATCAAGCGCCTCAAGTCCTGCTTTAGCGTCGCCATCATCGGCTAACTTTTGTGCACGAGCCAATTGGCTATACACTTTTTCACGTAGCGCAGGCACTTTCGTGGTTTTTTGCTCTTGTGCGTAAACGCTCGCAAGCGTGACTCCTGGTAACATGGAGACTAAACTTGGCAGCGCAACACTGGCTCCTATCGCAAAAGTACACACTAATGCTGTTTTTAATAATTTCATAATCGCAATCCTCTGTTTCTAGCCGTTAATTTGGAAAGAAATTTTGTTCTGTACACCCGCAACTTCAACCGCTTCACCATCGATCACGCGTGGTTTATATTTAAATTTAAGTGCCGCATCCATAGCTGCTTGATCAAACAATGATTCAGGCTCAGCTTTTACTACCTTTGCATCACGAACAGTACCTTGCTTAGTCACTGTAAACTCAACAATCACATAGCCTTCAATGCCCCGTGACAATGCTCGACGCGGGTAAACAGGTGCTACTTTTACAATCGGTAGATATTCACCATCACTAGAGTCAAGAGCTAGACCACCACTGAGACTCACGTCAGCATCAACACTGGCACCAAAGTCAAAGTTAGACGCTGCTGCATTTGGATCACTATTTTGCATTTGCGGTGAATCCATTGGCGGCGGAGGCTCTTTCGGCGTTGGCGGCTTTTGTGGTTTACGTTCTTTCTTTTGTACCGTTTCTTCTTTTTTAAGCCTTACAAAATCAAGTACATTGCCTTTAGCTGGCTCAGTCATCGCCCCTTCACCACCGGTGATAAGCGCTTGCATGCCCAAAAACAACATAAAGGTCACAACACCGGCAACTAATAATGCTACTAAATAACGCATTATGGCTTCCTTAGGCTTCTTGTGCCGCGATAGACACATCAAATACACCTGCGGCGCGTGCTGCATCCATCACTTTAATAAGGGTATCTGTAGTGGCTTTTTTGTCAGCCTGAATAACCACACTACCTTGTGGATTTTCTGCTTTTAAACGCTCAATGTTTGCTTGCACAGCACGCACATCGATTTGACGTTTATTGATCCAAATTTCACCTTGATCTGAAATCGCAACTAGAATATTTGCACGCTCTTTCTTAACGGCTGTTGCCGCTTCTGGGCGATTTACATCGATACCTGACTCTTTAACAAAAGAGGCGGTTACAATGAAGAAAATAAGCATGATGAACACAACATCAAGCATCGGGGTCATGTTTATTTCTTCAGCTTCATCTTCTTGAAAAAGGCTTCCTAATGGGGCTCTCATTTTATTCTCCTGATTGTATGTGGCTTTCGCCACATACTAAAAATTGTTGTTTAATGGTCTAAAACCATGCTGTCTTCAAGTAGGGCTACTTCGCGCTTTGCTTTGCGTTGTAAGTACGTAGAAGCAAATACACCAGATAACGCACCAACCATGCCTGCCATTGTCGGGATAGTCGCTTTCGATACACCTGATGCCATTGAACGCGCACTGCCCGTTCCGGTAATCGCCATCACATCAAACACTTCTATCATACCTGTTACCGTACCGAGTAACCCCAGCAGCGGACACAAGGCAACCATCACATTGATCAGCGCTAAGTTGTTGTTTAACTTCATCCCAGCGCGTGAAATAGTTGCTTGGCGTATTTGCTCAGCGTTCCAGCTATTACGCTCATCGCGCCCTGTCCAACTACTTTTAATGGCATGTTTGTAACTACGAAAACCATTAAAAAAATAAATAAATCGCTCGAGTATCAATAACCACATCGCGAAGATTAACACTCCGATGACCAACAGAACTTGGCCACCAGTGTCGAGAAAATCACGGATAGCATTGATTGAGTCAATCAATAGCACCATGGGTTATGCTCCCTTTTCGCTACGCTCAGCGATAATACCTGCGCTTTGTTCTTGCAAAATAAGCAGCAAGTTTTTAGAGCGAGTATTCAATAAGGTGTATAAAAATACCGTTGGGATTGCCACAACTAGGCCAAGTACCGTAGTAACAAGCGCTTGTGAAATACCACCAGCCATTAATTTAGGGTCACCTGTACCAAACAAGGTGATTGCTTGGAAGGTATTGATCATACCGGTTACCGTACCAAGTAGACCTAACAATGGAGCAACGACCGAGATAATCTTAATGAGCGTTAAGTTGCGGGTGATTTTTGGCATTTCACGTAAAATCGCTTCACTTAATTTAAGCTCTAAGGTGTCGTATGCTACATCTGGGTATTGATCTTTGACTTTCATTACACGACCAAGTGGATTGTCATCACGTGGCACCGAGTCTTTAAGCTGACGACGGATTTTGCTGCCCATTAGCATCAATGAAACAAATCGTTCAATAGCGATAATTAAAGCAAGTAAGCCAACGCCTAAAATAACGTAACCTACCGCACCACCTTGATGTACTTGCTCTGAAGTATCAGGTGCTTGTACCAATAAACCAAGGATAGAGCCACCGGTTGGGTCAAGCGCAAATTGTACAGTGCCTGATTTAGCTTGTTGTAAATCACTCGCCGTTGAGGTGTAACGGCCAACAGGCTGACGGGTAAGCTCACTTAACGTATTGGTGCTGGTGTTATAATCAAGGTACTTACCTTCTGAAATTAAGTTAAAAGCACCCACTCGCATAACTTCTTGCTTAGCTTTGTTGCCGCCTTCTACAATTACATCTGTTGTAAAACGTGACACTTTACCTTGCTCAGTCATTTCGCGTTGCAGTTCAAACCATACTTTTTCAATGTCTTCGATTGATGCAAGTTTAGAGGTCGAGCCCATTTTTTGAGCCAATTCATCCATAAAAGCACCACGACCAGGTAGCTGTGCAGACACTACTGACGTTGCAAATTTATTACTTGAATCGCCAGCCACTTGTTGCAGCACACCAAAAAGTTCTTTCAATGAACCCATACGCTTAGATAATGTATCGGTTAGGTTAGCAAGTTTTACTTCATTTTCTTCGAACTGTGTTTCAAGACGCTCAGACTCAACCAGCATTTGATTACGTTTTGCTTGAGTGTTTTTAAGCATTTGCACTTGTTCATTTTGACGTGCAGCAAATTCTTGCTCACGTTGTTTATTTTGTGCTGATTGCTGTGTTTTACCTTGCTCAAGTGTTTTTAATAACGAGTCTAAATCCATAGCTTCAGCAGCAAAGCTGTTGCCCGCAAAACCAAGGGTGGCACCAAATAAAGCAATTTTGGTCATTTTTGTAAAAAGTTTCATTTTAACCTCTTAATCCGCAGCGTGTACTGGCAGTGTTAACATATCTGGGGCAAGTTGCTTACGTGCAATACGTAAACCTTTACTAATTTGGCTGATTGTTGAGTCATCCAGGGCTACAAACTGTTTGCTTGTTGTATCCCATGAGCCTGCTTTTTTACCATCGCGAGTAAGGTAAATAAGTTCTAAACGACCAATGCGTAAGAAATCGACTTCACGCTCTTGACCATCAACATCTAATAACGCGGTATAGGCTTCGATGGTACGGCCGTAATCAACTTCAACTTGGTACGCTTCTAAAACACGGCGGAATTTTTCACTTGAATTAATGTCAGCACGGTTCATCATGTCTTTTAATGACGCTAAACGCTTTTCACGTTCATCGGTTAGAAACGGCACATCAAGAGCAACAAATTGCTCAAGCCCTGTGATCATGCGTAGCATTAATGGGGTAATTTGACGTTCAATAATAGACACTTGATCCATAGATAAGTTAATGGCTTCCATTTCACTCATTTGGTTACTAAGCTGTTTACTTAGTTGTGCGTTATAAACCGTTAAACCATCAATTTCTTTATTGAGGGTTTTAAACTGTTGTAAACGACCCTGCATAGAGTCTGCAATCTTGTCTATTTTTGTTTGTGATTGCGCAGCTGATTGGTTAATTTCACTGCTTTTATCGATAACCTTATTTAAATCATTTGCTTGCACTGTTGCACTCATGGCTACAATACTAGCTAATATCAATGGTTTAACGCCTTTCATCGCATACACCTTTACTCGTTAAATTAGCGGATTTGCTAGTTGCTTAATATCAATGAACGAGATTCTATAGGTGAAAAATGACAGAGGTGTTGCGCTAAAAAGTCCTTTTTATGACAACTGCCATAAATACAGCTTTTTACCTTAGATAAAACAATAGTTTTTAATATTTAACAAGCGTGTACGCTTTAATGATGAGTGAAGTGAGATTAAATAAATTAATCAGCAAGTATGCAATGAATGGTACTGATCACAGCATTTGCGTTGGTATAGTTTACGGTAATAGCAAAGTACTGCTGTTTATGACAAAGAACTAACGATGGAAAACCCTGCACAGGTAACTGCTGAACATACGCTAACTCTTGTTGAAATGCCTGTTCAAGTTGTTCACTTTGCAATATAGCTAAAAACTCATCAGCAGCAATACCTATTTGCTGTGCACAGCTAACGAGTGTATTAAGATCCGATGGGTTTTGTGCCGATAAATAATAACCCTGCTGAATTGCACCAAGCATAACCCGCTCTTTATTAAAATAACGTGCTGCAATCACCGCCCGACATGCAGGGTAAGTGCTGCGGCGTGGTTGACAGTTTTGCCAAAAATCAAAGTTAAATTTAGCACCGGTTTGCTGGCCAATACGCTGCCAAGTTTGTTGTAAAAACTGTTGCATACTTACTGGCATTGGCTGTTCGGAATCAGCAGCAAGGCCACCTACTTTATAAATAATATCAACTTCATTCGCTAAGGCGTCTTGGATTTTTTGCCAGCACTTTTGAAAACCCCAACACCAACTGCACATTGGGTCGTACACATATATAAGCTGACTATTATTCATTATTGGCCTGTTACTGTTCACTGGAAACAACGTTATTTAGCCCTTCATCCTTGGCTTACAGGTGATTCCGGCATCATTTATTTTATCTTTTTAGTTATCGCTGATTGCATTTAGACTTTAAAACGTAGCACCATTTTTTCAAGTTCATCAAATTGCAGTTTTAAACGAGTACACTCAGCTAAAGTGTTATTTAAGTTTAGCTGACCTTGTTGAGATAACTCACTAATTGTATGAATATCATTATCTAAAGAGTGTATTACCTGATTTTGTTCAGTGGTCGCATTTGCAACACTATGATTTACATCATCAATTGCTTTTATAGCTTTGGTTACTCCTGCCATTTGCTCACCGGCTGCTTGCGCTTGTTTTACAGTATTTTCGCTTTCAACTAAACTGGCTTTCATAACCGCAACGGCACTGCCTGAACCTTGCTGTAATTGGCTAACGGTATTTTCAATTTCTTGGGTTGATTGCTGAGTACGGTGAGCTAACTGGCGCACTTCATCTGCAACAACGGCAAACCCACGACCAGCCTCTCCGGCACGAGCGGCTTCAATTGCGGCATTAAGTGCAAGTAAATTCGTTTGCTCGCTGACTCCTTTAATAACTTCGAGTACTTGACCAATACTTGCAGAGTGTTCAGCAACACTACTAATAATTTGTTGTGCTTGTTCCATATTTTGCGATAACACACCAATGGCATTGATATTATCATTTAACGTACTTTGACTTTGTACTGACTGTGTATTCGCATCAGTAGCAAGGGTTGATGCATGACTTGCGCTGCTTGATATTTCAATCGCACTTGATGACAGCTGATTAATCGCTGTTGCAACGCTGTCTGTGCGTTTAGTTTGGTCACTGTACATCGTTAGCGTTGACTCTGTTTGCTCAACTAAGCTTTCCACTGAACGTTCCAGTTCAACCGTGGTCGTTTTTACTTGGTCAATTGAGGTATGAATTTTATCTATAAAGGCATTAAAATAACCTGACAGTTCACCAAATTCGTCATCGTTTTCAATCTCTAAACGACGAGTTAAATCCCCCTCACCTTGGGCTATATCTTTAATTGCATCGTTTAAACGCTGCATAGGCCGCATCAAATAACGCAATGAAAATTGCATCATTAATATCGTCGCGATAACTCCCAAACACATATATATCGCAGCCATATTTCTAAATGAAGCCACTGATGAATAAGCAATATCTTTGTTGATCACCACACCTAAATACCAATCTACATTTTCAATACCTTTGATATGTGTAAATGATACAAGATGATCAATACCAGCGATTTCTTGCTCCACAAACTCAGCTTTTAAAGCAAGGTTTTTACCAAACAGCTTCGCCATACTCTGATCGTTTAATTTGATATCTGGATGGCTTAGAATACGACCGTCACTGTCTAATAGAAAACCATAACCAAAACCTAAAAAATCAATTTCGTTGACTATTTGAGTGATGGTTTGCATATCGATATCGGCGCCGGCGACGCCACTAAAACGGCCATTATTTAAAATGGGCGCAACCGCTGAAATAGTTAGCTCATTGGTGGTTACGTCGATATAAGGAGTCGTAAACGCTGTGGTGGTTTTATTTTCTACCAGCTTATACCAAGGACGGATTGTGGCATCATAATCAGCAGGTAATACAACTGTTTGATCATTAAGTACAAAAGTACCATCAGGTTTGCCTATATAGGTGTTTTTAAACTTACCTGCCATTTCTGCGCTATTGAGTTGGCTAAGAGTTAATTCCTTAGTGTCATTTTGCTGATGCGTTTTCGCTACAGACTGAACGATTGCTAATTTATTATTGAGCCAATTAGCAATATTTTGTGAAACCGATTGAGAGCTTTCTTGTAATATTAGAGACAGTTGCTGCTGCGTTTGTGAGCGCATTGAAATAAAGTTATTGATGGTAAATAACCCCAGCACCAACACTAATACCACAGATGCTGCGATAGTTACCTTAGTGGTAAATTTTAGCGAGCTTTGCATGACACACCTATTTATTTTTTTTATCGTTGTTAGCTAACTACTTTTTAACAAAAATAACGCTATTTGTCTTATCTTATCGCCAACAGTTGCTATGTTATAGCCAAAAACAATAATAAAGCATGGTAAAAAAATTAGTTTAGCGCTTACTCCTATAACAAATTCATAAAGTAATTAATCGATAAGTAAAGACAGTCAATGTCGTAATTGCACCGAAAAAATAACAAACTCAAAATTGGAAGGTTCCAGTGATTTTTATAAACAATAGCTATTGAATACGTATTCAGTGCATATCCGTCGTTATTTTGTAATGAACTAAACTGCGAGGTTTTACTTTAGAGTGCGATTGATTCATTGAGAATAATAAGAAAATAAATGCATTTACAGTGCTGCAAATGCATTTATCTAAAGAGGTTTTACTATTAGCTTAGTTTATTTTTTGTTGCCACTTGCTCGCAAGTTTTACAACATTCAACCCGTACCAAGCGATAAAACAATAGCAAAGTGCTGGGATAATAAAACTAACTTGAATATTCATTGCATCAGCAACAACGCCTTGAATTAACGGTACTAATGCACCACCAACAATCGCTAAACAAAGCCAACCAGATCCTTTACTGGTTAATGAACCTAGCCCTTGAATAGCGACTGAGAAAATTGTCGGAAACAAAATAGAATTAAATAAACCAATCGACAGCACAGCATACAAAGCAACGTCACCTTCAGTGAAGATTGTAATTAAAAGTAACGCAATGACCGCAAATGCATTAAAAGCAATTGCTTTTGATGGTGCAATTTTTTGTAATGCAGCAGAGCCAATAAAGCGCCCTACCATCGCCCCGCCCCAATAATAGGCAATTAATGCGGCAGCGGTATGCTCTTCGAGCCCTGCAATATGAGCTTCACCGAAAAAGTTAACTAAAAAGCTACCTATTGCCACTTCACCACCAACATAACAAAAGATACCTAACACCCCCATAACTAAATGCGGGGCTTGCGTTAAAGAATGACCTTTTGCTTTGCAATCGAGTTCTTCTTTGTGTGATTTGATTTCAGGTAATTTTAAAAATGCAAACACAACAGCAATAGTAAGCAGTGCTGCAGCAAGCATTAAATAAGGAATTTTTACCGATTCTGCTGTCGCCGCAGATGCAGTCAATGAGCCTGCTGCGCCAAAGAACAAAATGCCACCAACATAGGGCCCAATAGTCGTTCCTAATGAATTAAGTGCTTGCGCTAAATTTAACCGTGACGAAGCTGTTTTTTCAGGCCCAAGCGCCACAACATAAGGGTTAGCCGATACTTGTAAAATGGTGACACCACCGGCTAGTACAAATAATGCGGTTAAAAATAGCCAATATTCATGTACGACCACTGCAGGATAAAATAACATACAGCCGATAGAAGCCACGATAAGACCGCTAAGCACACCATTTTTATAACCAAATTTCTTAACCAATATCCCCGCGGGTAAAGAAACAATAAAGTAAGCACCAAAGAAGCAGAACTGCACTAACATCGCTTCCGTATAACTAAGATCAAACACCCCTTTTAAACGCGGGATCAGTACATCATTTAGTACTGTGATAAAACCCCATAAAAAAAATAGAGTTGTCATTGCAGTCAAAGGTAACAGGTAATTATTATTTTGCTGCGGCTGCTCAGTGACAAACGTTTTATTTATATTTATTTCACTCACGTGATTTTCACTCCATTAACAAGTTGTGTGTGATTCTACACATTAGTATAAAAAAATCACAAAAATTAAATTGGAACGATCCACGCATTGATTTACAACCGTAACAAATAGTTACTAACGTGACACGTATTTTTGAAACACATAACAGCAGAGTTACTCACGACGATTGATACCACAGTAAATATCAATTTACTGTGGTATCAATCGCAAAGTATTAATCCTGCTTTTTGTTACATTTAGAAATAATAGGTAAGTAACGAAGAACCTTCATATCAGGATCAACGACTACGTGATCACCTGGATTGATATTTAAAATAATTTTTCCGTCTTGCGGATAATAAACATCCTCTTTACCATTGATAGAGATAGGTAAAGGCATAGGAAAAGGCTTATTATTTAAAGATTTCACATCCCAGTTAAGTGTAATAACTCCATCCACTTGTCGTTTATTTAAGATTGGTAGCTCAGCTTGCTTTAAATAAATATCGAATAGCCAATTATAATTATCACCTGTTAGTTTGTTTACAATATCAATAAAATGTTCTGTATTACGATATCGTGGTTTTATTGGATACTTTATGTCTGAGGTATTATCGATACCATACAATAATTCTCGTGTTGCACGCCAGAATAACTGCTCTCCAATTAACCAACGTAATGTATGTAACGTCCAGCCACCTTTACCATAAATATCCGAGTTAAATGCTTCATCAGAAGTAACTTCTCCTTCACGAACAACTGGCTGACAATTTTTTAACCCCAAATACGATTTGTACATCGTATAGCTATATGCGGCATTGCCAAATTTATTTAAGCTGTAAGCAGGCTGCATGTAAAAACCAAAGCCCTCATGAAGCCAGGCATCATTTAATCTCTCATGGGTCATTAAGTTCCCAAACCACTCATGTGCTAACTCATGCTGTAGTAGCCAATCATAGCCATTTTCATCACGTTTATACTTTTTTCCATAAGCATTAATCGTTTGATGTTCCATACCTAAATGAGGTGTTTCAACAAAGCCTAGCTTTTCATTCCCCCATGGATAAGGACCTAAATGACTTTCAAAAAATTGTATTTGATTGATCAAATCAAAATCGATCAAATCCTCTGCTTTTTGTTTGTTTTCAGGTAAGACCCAAAACTCAATAGGTACCTGTGTACCATTAATACTGGTATATGATTTTTGAATACGTTCGTAGTTACCAATATTTAAGGCTATATTATAATCACTGGCGGGAACAGATAACAGCCAATCAAATTGTACCTTATCATTTTGCAGCTTTTTGACATCTTGCAGCACACCATTAGTCACGGCACTAAGACCGTTAGGAACAGTTAAACGAATACGCATTGAATCCGCTTTATCACTAAAATGATCTTTGCAGGGCCAAAATAAATCGCACCCTTCTCCTTGTACTGCCGTTGCAATCCATGGTTTTCCATCAGACGACTTATCAAATACAAAGCCACCTTCCCATGGCGCATTGTTCGCAATATGTGGCTTCCCTGAATATTGAACTGCAACATCAACCAATTCACCCGGCGTTTTAACTTCCCCTAAGTTAATCGTAATAATACCACCTAGCCTTTTATAACTTGCGCTCTTTCCAGCTACAGTTACATCACTGATATTAAATCGACTGTCTAATTTTAGTTCTACATATTGGTTTGCTTTAAGCATTAAAAATGAGGTTTTACCAATACCGGCTATTTTTTTATCCGTAGGAAAAACTTCTAACTCTAAATCATAAAACTTCACATCACTACTTAACGCAATATCTGACAAAACTTGCCCCGTGTCTCCTACAATAGGATCTAATGGCACTTCGCTTGAGGTGCAAGCAGCTAATGAAACTGAACTTATAAGTACTGCAATATAATTAATTATACTTTTTCGAGAAAAAAGATTATTCATGCTAATCCCATCTATCTTTATTATGAAGTAAGATAGTCACATAACAACAAACAACATTCGATAATTTTGCGTTTAAACAACAAAGTATTTATATAAAATTAATAATTTTATATAAATACCGCGCCTTCACTAAAACCAACACTAATAGTGCTTTTCCTCGCTAGGCTACGCACTTTTATGATATCGTTTTACAAAACATAAATACTACAGAACGTACCGCTTGGTACTGATACAAAAAAGGAATTTCCAAATGAACACCAAACTACTTGCTGGTTGCGCAGTTGCTGTAGCGGCGGGTGCAATAATCTATACACAAACTGACAGTTCAACAGCCTCATTAGAACTTGCTCAACTTGATTACGTCCCTGCTGATACTGCTTTATTTTATGGTCAGCTAAAACCATTTCCCTATAGTAAATATTTCAATTTGATTCCAGATCAAATGAAAGGTGCTGACGATTTTACGCCATTGATCGAAAATTTAGCGGCAAGTAACGATAACAATGCACAGTTTTTAGCGTCTCTATTAGATCAATATCAAACATCATTGTCATCTTATGAAACACTAAAAGCAGCCTGGGGATTCGCCGATGATTATAAAGCTCTAGCCTATACAATTGGTCTAATGCCAGTATTACGCTATCAACTTGAAGATGAAACAGCTTTATTTAATACAATTAATAGCTCAGCTGATAAAGCGGGAATTAACTTCACAACACAAACCATCGAAGGTGTTGACTACAACACGTACCCTTTAGTACTTGAAAATGACATTACATTAAACTTAATTGTGTCTGTTAAAGATAACTGGGCTACCATCACGTTTGATACAAAACTTAATACAATTAAAGATTTACGTCTTGCTTTAGCAATTGATAAACCAACAAAATCATTAACGCAAACCGCTAAACTTGAAAACTATATTACTAATTATTCATTTGATGGCCACTCTATTGCGTATATAGACCATGTTGAGATTGCTAATGCTATTACCGCTAGAACACCATCACGCCTAGGTGAAATGCTTGATGAACTATTAAAAGAATTGGGTGATCCAAATGCTTTAGAGGTAGCTAGAACACCACAGTGCCAAAATGACATTACCAATATTGTTAGTTATTGGCCTGCATCAGTAACCGGTAGCACGTACATACAAGTAACAAACTCTGATGCTCATTTTAAAGCAGATGCTATTTTCCAAAGCACTGCTACAGATATTATTAAAACATTAAAATCTGTGCGGGGTTTTGTTCCTGAGCATACAACTAAACTTGACGGGCAAATGCTAAGCGTTGCTTATGGTGCGGATATTTCAAAAATTCCACCGCTTTTAAATATACTCTCAAGTACATTTAAAAAAGCTGAATTTGAGTGTGCACCTCTTGTTGCTTTACAGCAACAAACTCAAGACTCAAATTTAGCTGCACTATCAATGATGACCGCTATGGCTAATGGTATTCAAGGTGTCAGTGTAAGTATTCAAGATCTTGCTTTAGGAGCCGATGCAAATCAACTGCCACAACTAAAAGCTTTAGACGCGCTAATCACACTTTCTGCGACAGATCCTGATAATTTACTTTTTACTGCTAAAGGATTTTTACCCGCATTAGCGGAGCTTGAAATACCAGAAAACGGCGATGCAATTAGTGTCAATGCTGCAATTCCTTATCCTTTACCTGCTGGCCTTGATATAAGGTTAGCTAAAAAAGGAAAGCATATTGTTTTATTCACTGGTGAAAAATCAGCGGCTATTGCAAATACATTATCAGAACAAGCACTTGAAAAAAATGGATTTTTAAATACCGCAGTTGATCTGAAATCATTAATGACTCCTGTCATCGAAGTATTTAAAATGACAGGGCAAGCACTACCGGAAGAACTTGAACAATTAAAAAATCAAACAATGTCTGTGTATTTTGCAACAGATATAAAAGATGAAGGGATTGTTATTAATTCAGAGATCAAAATTACTAAAAAGTAATAACTTTTTTGGAATTAAACGAAAAAAGGGGCATTAATTGCCCCTTTTTCAATTGTTCAATTCAGTTTGTACTATTTCTGCCATATCATTTTATTATTGGTGTCGCGGCTTTTAATAATCGTTTGATCAGAACTTTCTACACCACCGAGTTTAGCTTGTCGATCGTAAAGAACCACATTACAGGTAGCTGCTAAATTCATACAACCGATTGTGGGGATATACACCACTTCATCGCACCAGTTCAGTACATCTTTGCTAATAGAGCCATCTTCAGGGCCAAAAATATAAAATGCGTTTTCAGGATGAACAAACTCAGGCAAAGGTGTTGCACCTTCTATTAGTTCAATCACCACCACAGTCGCACCTGCGGGCTTTGCTGTTGCTAAATCGTCAACGCAAGTCAGTGGGATGCGTTCAACAACATTTTTTGTGTCGGTATGAAACTTTTTAGCATTTAAATAACGCGTGCCTGTAAAAAATACTTGTTCAGCCCCATAGCAACCCGCAGCTCTTAACACTGCGCCAACGTTAGAGGGACTTTTAGGATTGATCAAACCAATCTTCGCAGTCATTAATCGCAATCCTTAGTTGGCCAATCTGCTTCATACAGATCAAAGTCATCTAGAGCTACATCACAATCTTTTACTGTTTTGTCTTTTACAGAAATACCCAATGTATGCATTAGTTCTTTGCTGCCACCGTTATTTAATGGATGCCAAGACGCTAAACCACGGCCTTCGTGCAAACGGCGGTAACTACAACTTTGCGGCATGAAGAAAATGCTGTCGAGGTTTTCTTTGGTTAATTTTACACATGACGGGACTAATGTTTGTCGATTTTCATACTCACTACAACCACACGTATTATTATCTAAGTATTGGCAAACAATATTAGTAAAAATGAGTTCTTCACCATCGCGAAGTTGATCTGTGGCGGTAAACTCATCTTCATCTTCGCTGTCTATAAAGGTATTTAAACAGCATTTTCCACAGCCATCACAAATGGCTTCCCACTCATTTTGTGACATTTGCTCAAGTGATTTCTCAAGCCAAAATTGGTTTTCAAACATGGTATAACTCGGTGCCCCTAATAGCGCGCATTTTAGCTTAATTGAGCACCGCGCGCAAAGCTACATTCAGCTTTGCGCTATTTCAAGTTTAAAAGTTAGCGCTGCGTATCAACCCAGCGTTTAATTTTCGCTTCTAGTATTGGCATCGGCAAAGCACCATCAATTAAAATTTGCGTATGAAACTCTTTAATATCAAATTTATCACCTAATGCTTGTTTACAATAATCTCGCAGTTCTTGAATTTTAAATTGCCCTAATTTATACGACAATGCTTGTCCTGGCCAAGCTATATAGCGCTCAACTTCTGCGGTTACATCACTTAAAGCCATTGAGGAATTAGCCAGCATGTAATCAATACCTTGTTGACGAGTCCAGCCTTTAGCATGAAAACCTGTATCGAGCACTAATCGCATAGCGCGTAATTGCTCATCAGATAAACGGCCATACCACATATATGGGTCGGTAAATAAACCCAATTCTTTACCTAGACTTTCAGCATATAATGCCCAACCTTCGGCGAACACTGTGTAACCACCAAATTTTCGAAACTCAGGTAATGACTGAACTTCTTGCTGTAAGGCGATTTGAAAATGGTGTCCTGGGGCTGCTTCATGGATTGACAATGTTTCGAGTAGAAACTTAGGCTGCGCTTTTAAATTAAAGGTATTAATATAAAAAATTCCCGGACGAGAGCCATCCGGTGCTGGTGATTGATAAGATGCTCCTGCCGCAGACTCAGCACGAAAATCTTCAACCGCTTTTACAACGTAATCAGCTTTGGGGACAATGTTAAATAATTTAGGTACACGCGCATCAATTTTTAACTTTACGGCTTCATAGGCCGCAATTAATTGCTCAGGTGTATCAAAATAAAACTCATCAGAATCTCGTAAATGAGTAAAAAACTCACTTAAACTGCCTTTAAAACCAACGGTTTCCTTTACTTTTTTCATTTCATTAAGGATACGCGATACTTCTTTTAGACCAATTTCATGAATTTCATCAGCAGATAAACTTAAGGTGGTGTTTTTCTTTATTTGGTATTCATACCATGCTTTACCATTTGGTAAATCGCTATAACCTACTGTTGCACGGCTATTTGGTATATAAGTGGTCGCTAAAAACTCGCTCATTTTTGTATACGCTGGGACCAACTTATCCATAATAAGTGCACTATATTGGTCAGTGAGTTGTTGCTTTTGCGCTGC
Organism: Pseudoalteromonas sp. 1181_04; assembly: GCF_052850545.1. Lineage (NCBI taxonomy): Bacteria > Pseudomonadati > Pseudomonadota > Gammaproteobacteria > Alteromonadales > Pseudoalteromonadaceae > Pseudoalteromonas > Pseudoalteromonas sp. 1181_04. The sequence continues at coordinate 14,596 of NZ_VXCS01000005.1, read as the reverse complement.
TGTGAATTGCTCTGGAAGCTGCTTTATCGGACTATAAAATAAAGATTGTTCTGCACTGGTAACTATATGCGCTTGAAATTGCGGTAATAACTTTTCAGCTAATGGCTTTGGTAAAACAATGCCTTCATTTACCCCTTGCTGCATAGCATCTTGCACACTGCTTAACCAAGTTACAAAACCTTCAGCTCGCGCGACGAAATTTTCATAATCTTGGTAGCTTGCAAATGGCTGCGCACTTTGCGCCGATCCAAAGCCTGCAAACGTATTGTGAGCGCCAGACATTTGGTTAATTGGTAATAAGTAACTCGGGAATTGAAAACCTTCGATTGTTAATGCTAAATCCCGTGCCAGTATTTCATAACTTAATAAGGCTTGACCGGTTAACTGCTGCTGGTCAATCGCCGCTAAACGTTGCTGATAATCTTTATAAAAAGCAAGCTGCTGAGCTCGGTTTTGCTCGGTAATCGGTGCTGTAAATTGGTTGTTGTATTGGTTATAGCCAATATAAGTGGCATCAAGAGGGCTAAATTGCAACGAATCCACAAAGTACTGCTCAACCAAGCTATTTAATTGTTGTGTTGTTGCGCTGGCAGTTTCACTTGTTAATGCTGATTGTGGCTTATTTAAATTATTATTAGCCGTATTTGAACACGCAGACAAAGCGCTGAGTACACCAGCGACAAGCAAGGTTAACTTAAATTTTTTCATAATGATCCCTGAGTATAAGAAGTTAGCGCAAGTATGCAGCTTTCAAATCGCTAAATAAAGAAAATACGATACTTATCGCGTTTTGTTTACAGCCTAAAAACTGCTTGCTACATTGCTATATAAAATAATCAAAAATTAGAAAATAAATGAATAAATTATCACTTTCTGTCCCTTTGGGCTTACTGTGTGTCAGCGCTTTTAGCGCACAAGCAACAACGTACGTTAGTGCTAAAGCAATGCTAGACGTAAATAATGGCAAGCTTATTAATGCACCGCTTATTCAAATCGATGACGGTATTATTACTAAAATCAGTAGTGGCACCATGCCACCCCTACAACAAGGTGATGACCATATTAAGTTGCCCGAGTTAACCATTCTGCCTGGCCTGATGGATATGCACGTACACTTAACCAGCGATCCAACAGTCCCTCGTAGTGAACGTATCGGTCAGTCAGTGCCACGTAAAGCGATTAAAGCGGCCTATTTTGCAGAAAAAACCTTAAAAGCGGGCTTTACAACTTTACGTAACGTGGGCGCCGAAGGTTACAGTGTCATTGCAGTACGTGACGGCATTAATGCAGGCGATATTATTGGCCCTCGCATCTGGGCTGCTGGCCCCTCTTTGAGTGTAACGGGTGGTCACTGTGACAACAACCGTCTACCTCCTGAAATGAAATACACTGCCGAAGGTGTGGCTGATGGCCCATGGGCTGTTCGTGCAAAAGTACGCGAAAACATTAAGTACGGTGCCAATGTTATTAAGTTTTGCGCCACTGGCGGAGTATTTTCTAAGGGCACAAAAGTAGGTATTCAACAGTATTCATTAGAAGAAATAACTGCCATTGTTGATGAAGCACATATGCGCGGTTTAACGGTTGCTGCACATGCACATGGTACCAGTGGTATTACCGCAGCCATTAAAGCCGGTGTAGACAGTGTTGAACATGTCAGTTTTGTTGACGATGAAGCAATTAAACTGGCAAAAAAACACGGCACTTGGTTTTCAATGGATATTTATAACACTGAGTATACCCTCACGTTTGGTGAGCAAAATGGTGTAGCCGAAGAAAACCTAGCAAAAGAGCGCCAAGTTTCTAAAAAACAGCGTGATAGTTTTAGCCGAGCAGTAAAGGCTGGCGTAAATATGGTGTTTGGTACCGATGCCGCAATTTACCCACATGGTGATAATGCAAAACAGTTTTCGAGAATGGTTGAGTTTGGCATGACGCCACTACAGGCAATTCAAGCAGCAACGATTAATGGCGCAAAACTGTTAAAAGTTGAAAATCAACTAGGGCAAATTAAAACAGGCTTTGCAGCAGATATCATTGCCGTTAAAGGCAATCCACTGCAAGACATAACCTTGCTAGAAAATGTAGCATTTGTGATGAAAGCAGGTGTTGCTTATAAATAAATGTGTGGAGTTAGCGTTAAGCTAACTCAATCATTAAGCAAGGGTTAAACTAACAGCTAACTAAATACGTTGTTAATATATTAATATTTTGAAAGCAAAAGGTAAGCAGCTTGGGGTAGGTTTAAATAATTGCCTTTTTTAGATAATTAAAACTTGAAATACAAATGCCACACATTATCATTACGAAAATTTTTTAATGGTAATGACTATGACAACGCATAAATTCTCTCTAATTACCCTAGCCTGTTTAACAGCATATAATGCAACTGCGGCCGAACAATCCGATCTTGAACGCATCACGGTTTATCAAAAGCAAAATCATGTTGTATTAAATTCGGGTTTAGCAACAAAGTCTGATATGTCGTTAATGGAAACACCTGCGCCTATTGTTATCGTCGATCAAGAGCTTATCAACTCGCAAGGCGTTGATAACTTACAAGACTTAGCCCGTAATATCAGTGGTGTAACCCAAGCAGGTAATAACTACGGAATTGGCGACAATTTAGTGATCCGTGGCCTTGGTGCAAATTATACTTATGATGGTATGTATGGCGGTGCGGGCCTAGGAAACACATTCAATCCAACTCGATCACTAACCAATGTGGAGGCCGTAGAAGTATTAAAAGGCCCCGCCACTGGTTTATATGGCATGGGCAGCGCAGGTGGCGTAATTAACTTGATTGAAAAAAAGCCACAGTTTACCGAGCAGCACAACGTACAAGCGGAAATTGGTCAATGGAATACCTATTCATTATCAATTGATAGCACCAATGCAATTACCGAAAATCTAGCATACCGAGTTAATGCAAAAACAGCACGTAGTGATGGCTACCGTGATTTAAAAGATGACCGCGATGAAATCTACGGCGCATTAAAATATGTGTTTAATGACCGCCAAAATATTATGATCTCAGCCGCTTATATTAAAGATGCCATTGCAGTTGATTCAATTGGCCACCCTATCCGTATTTATAATGCGCAGTCGGTAAATGGCAAAACCGCCGGCCAAGTGACTGCGGATGATTTAGTCAATGATCCAACCACTGCTGGGCTGCAATTATCTGATGCGCAGCGCCAACAATTAGCGAATTCACTTGCAGCGTCTGATGGTTTAACACCGTATAAATTTGGTCATCGCGGTATTATCTCACCCATGGCAAAAGACAACGAAGGTGAAGAGTTACGCTTTAAACTCACTCATAATTACTATATAACTGACAATTTATTTTTAAACCAACAACTGCAATACCGTAATTATGAGTCAAGTTTTGCACGTCAAACAGGCGCCTATAATTATGTTTATTGGCGGCAAAAAAATGGCGTCATAAATCAAGACCCTCGTGCGCCATTGGTAGTTGATGATGTACTTTATCCATTTGCTGCACGCCGTCAAGAATATCGCCAAGTAGAGGCCGATGAAAAGTCATGGCAATACTTTGCAGATTTACGCTATGACTTTAGTTTAGGTGATATAGAAAACGAATTTTTGGTCAATGCTAATTATGAAGACCGCGATATACGCTTCACGCAGTATTCTATTTGGGATAAAGACTATATTCTCAAAGATAAAAATGGCGATATAACCTATCAAGGCTCTTTACCCTATATTCTAGATATTCGTACACCGGTTTGGTCAGACGGGCAATTTAGCGACTATGATCCGCTTAAAACCAGTAACTATAGTAAAAAAGTGCAAGCATGGGGCTTAGGACTGCAACATGTTGCTTATATCAATGACAGCTTCACAACTCGTATTGGTGTTGCATACAACGAAATTACTCAAAAATATGAACATTTAGGTGTTGATGCACGTTACCGGGCCAGTGCCGCTGCTGCGACGCCAGAAGCAAGTACCTCGGATAATGGTTTAACCTATAATTTAGGCGCGACATACAAACCGACTGATGACCTGTCTATATTTATAAATCATTCGAAGGGTCGCACTGCGTATAGCGTTTTAGGCTCTGTTTCAGGCAATGAAGCTGACCGTGATGATGCGCAATCTCTTAGTACTGATTTAGGTATAAGAGTAAAAGCCTTTGATGATCAGGTACTCGCCTCATTAGTGGTATTTGACACTGCACGTACTAACTTAGAATATGTAAACCCTGCCTATGATGATACAAAGCCAGATCCATCGGTACCAAAAAATTACTTTGATGGTGAAGAAAAAACCCGTGGTATTGAGCTTGATTTAAATGCCTATTTAAATGATCAATGGAAGGTCAATATCAATGGTGTTTATCAAGATGCACGTGATCAGAAAAATCCTAATGTGAGCACATTTGCTGCGCGTCAAAAAGGTGTGCCTTATGTAACAGCAAGCACATGGTTAACATACAGTGCTCAGTGGTTTGAACTAGCACAGCCACTAAAATTAAGTGCGGGCGTAAAGTATGTTGATGATCGCAGTACCAATGCATCATCATTTGGCATTCCTGATGGTTATGTACCAAGCTATACTATTTATGATGCAGCGTTAATTTATAACACTGATAAATGGGGCTTACAGCTAAACTTAAACAACCTGTTTAATAAAGTTTATTACTCAAAAGCAATGTTTTTAGGTGGTATGCCAGGCGAAGAACGCAATGCGAAACTAACTTTGAGCTATAAGCTTTAAGTTATAAGCTGTAAAAGCGCACAAAATGCTTGTGCGCTTTTTTAACTTTACATAGTGACTACTATACGGCCATTAATTTCACCTTTGAGCATATCGTCAAATATGTCATTGATATCTTCAAGACGTTTTTCTTCAATAATTGCTTTAACTTTGCCCTGTGCAGCAAACTCTAAACATTCTTGTAAATCTCTACGTGTGCCAACAATTGAGCCAACAACAGAAACGCCATTGAGTACAGTATCAAAAATAGGCAACGGCATATCCTCTGGAGGCAGACCAACTAACACGCATTTTCCACCACGGCGAACACTCTTATAAGCTTGCTCAAACCCCGGCTTGGATACAGCGGTACATACCACAGCATGTGCGCCCCCTACCTGCTCAAATATAGCCTCACTAGGCACACATTCTTTAAAGTCCAGTGTGATATCTGCACCTAACTCTTTTGCTAAAGCCAGTTTTTCAACACCAGTATCCACTGCAATTACATTAAAGCCCATTGCCTTTGCATATTGCACCGCAAGATGCCCAAGCCCACCTACACCAACAATAGCGACCCATTGTCCTGGCTTAGCACCTGACACTTTTAGCGCTTTATAGGTTGTAACACCGGCACAAAATAATGGCGCAGCTTCTGAAAAACCTAAGCCTTCAGGGATCTTTACAACATAGTTCCCATCAGCTAAGCAATATTCTGCGTAACTACCATCAACTGAGTAACCCGTATTATGCTGTGAAAGACATAAGGTCTCTTTACCTTCTAAACAAAATTCACAATGACCACATGCACTGTATAGCCAAGGAATGCCAACACGATCACCAATTTCCAAATGAGTAATATTACTACCCAGCTGTTCGATCACTCCAACACCTTCATGCCCTGGAACTAACGGCATTTTAGGCTTTACTGGCCAATCACCATGACAGGCATGTAAATCAGTATGACACACACCACATGCGGCTATTTTAACTAAAACATCATTGACTCCAACGGTTGGAATGGGTAAGTCTGAAATTTCTAATTTGCCTTTGTAAGTACTATTAACGGCTGCTTTCATTGCTCGTTCCTTGTTGTTGCGAAGTTGTTATTGAGTAGTTGTTAAGAAATTAGTTGTCGTAAATTAGTGTACACCTTACGCGACTCTAGATGAGCAAAAATTAATCTAAATCAAACTTTAGTGATATAACTTGTTCTGAACGACTAAGAACGACTATTAGTACCAACACATAATCCCATAGGCTTGATTCAGCCAAGGAAAATTCAGCGTATTGCTCAGTAAATCTTGCTAAACATATTCAGCGTGCTAGCATTAATTTCATTATTTATTGAAACTTGAGAAGCAATGACGTTATCAGATAAGAACTTTGCCTTTGTAATGCACTGTGGCGAAATGGGCAGTCGTTGGGGTTTTAATCGCACAATCGGCCAAATGTGTGGTTTATTGATCATAACCAAAGAGCCAATGACAGCGAACGAAATCGCCGACGCCCTGAGTATATCTCGCGGTAATGTCAGTATGGGTATCAAAGAATTACAATCTTGGCGCTTAATTAAAGTGCAGCATATTCCAGGTGACAGAAAAGAATACTACGCACCCGCTGGCAGTATTTGGGATATGGCAAACCGCGTATTTGAAGAGCGTAAAAAGCGTGAGATTGACCCTACTCTCAGTTTACTCAGAGATAATTTGCTAGAGCCTGCAACCAACGACGATGAAAAGTTTGCCCAGCAACAAATGCATGAAATTCATGATCTACTCGAAACCGTCACTAAGTGGTCTTCAGAACTACAGCGCTTAAGCCCTGAACAGCTACAAAGCTTAATGAAGCTAGGCTCAGGTATTGGTAAAGTACTCGACTTTAAAGATAAGATATTGAAAAAATCGTAGCAGCGATTTTATATCGCGACTGAGGTTCTAGGTTCTAGGTTCTAGGTTCTAGGTTCTAGGTTCTAGGTTCTAGGTTCTAGGTTCTAAAAAATTTAACCACAGAATTCACTGAAAAGTAAATAAAATCAAAAAAGATTACTCTGTGCAGCGCGAAGCGCCTTTGTGTTCTCTGTGGTGAATAAAAAGATAAGTTGTGCCACATAAAAAGCGCAGATAAGTACTGTACTTTATACACGTTCTGTTGACGGAGTTATTTGAGCAAATTATAGTCATTGATATTGGCTAAGAGTAATAATTAATTGACTGCTCACATATTCAAGGATATGAGCGACGCGCGTATATTGTTCCACTTAGCTTTGTTTAAAAGATATTAGAAAACTTAATGATAGTAATATCTTAGTTAATTTGTTAAAAATATATAAAGTATAAATATAAGTGTGGTCGGAGCAGAAATATCCGCCCTTCGCGCACTATAAAATTGTTATACAAAAAGGCTAATTCATGGATTGTGTTGTTAAGCTGAACATAAGCTATATATTAAAAGTATTGATCGGTAAGCTTGTGAGTGATTCAGATTCATGGATGGATTTAAAAACATCTGAAGAATTTAACTTATGGATAATGTTAGAAGATGGTCTCAAAGATAGAATAATATGTGAAAAACAATGCATGGGCTGTTTAGATTATCATTTAGTTAACCGTATTTTTTATGACTTCATTGAAAATATTAAAATCATCAATAATAAAAATACAGATCTTATCAATTGCTTATCAGATAAGTTCTCTTTAAAAAATGAAGAAGATCCTGTAAGTCTTGCTTTTGAATTGATATCAAACCCAGTATATGTCGAGAGACAACTTGATGAAAAAGCTCACCATCTGTACAAGCAGTACGTAAAAGGAGTCGAGCAAGTTCACTCTGCTTTAGCGGTAGGGTACTGTCAGCAAAGAATGACAGAGTTGCATAATATCTAATTCCCATTTTGGTGAGATGCAATCTTTAAGCTATGAAGATTTTGAAGTTAGTCCTACTCTGAATACTTTCTATTTGGATCAAAATTTCGTTAGCAAGTGTGTTAACGACAAGAATTTTATGCTCCAAGTGGAAAACTATAAGAAAAGATCAAAATCCATTTTCTTATCTAGTGCATACTTGATTGAAGATGGCATAAAAATGAATAGGGTATTCCTTAAAAGTTATTTTGAACTGTTATTTGAATTAACTAACAACATATTAATTGCAAAGCAGGATCGACATCTTAAGTTTTTTAAAGAACAGATTGATTCAACCGTCGAAAGAGTTATTCTTTGGCTAGAAACTACTCGGGCGGCTGAAGGTTTAAAACTATACAAATCTTTATATAATAATTATGCATATCCTATGTTTAATCGTAAAAGTAATATTACAAAAACCTTAAATAAGGACATAAAAGTATTTTTTGCAGATATTGATGATGATTTTCATCCAGAGTCTTTTGATATGGAGTTTAATAGTCATAATATCATTCATGGGATAATGATAAGTAAAAGTTATCAATTTACAATTCAAGATATCAAAAAAGGGCATGTTACTTTTGATAGTGATTTCGATTGTATGAATAAGATTGAACAATTATCCGAATTAATGGATCTTATAAACTTTGAAACAGAATCAATTAAAGATATCAAAAAAATAAAAAGTAGCTATCAAGATACGGAACACTTAAAACATGCTTGGAAAGCTGATTATTTCATAACTGATGATGTCAAGTTAATAAAACGAGGCGAATATATTTATGCTTTGCTAGGTATTAAAACCAAGTTTTTAAAGATTAGTGACTTTAAAAAAACGATGGTAGAGTTTTACGCACATTGATTTTGCATAATCGGGTAGCCGGAGGTTTCTAACCTTCAGCCCCCAAACCACCCATAATGCACTTTTTATTAACAGGAAGTGCAATGGGCGGTTCATCTCCCGTAATAAATATTATCCAAATATCTCTCAATGACACTAAATCTTGTAAAGCTAAGTACTCATTGCCCAGCGCAATGTTAATTCCTTTTTTTAGCCCTTACTCACTCAAATAAGCCACGCAAACACCTGTAATACCTTTGTAAAATGCAATCAAAACAGCACCAAGCACTCTTTTTATATTTAACATGAAAATTAGTTATCGATTGAATCAAAATAGCAACTCGGCTATGGTTAATGCATCAATAAAAATAAATTTTAAACGAGTAATTCTACAGGCTCGTTAACCATGATAAGGATCTATGATGAGCCTGAAAAATCACTTTGAATTGCTGGCGGCCTATAATCAGCGGATGAATTTAAAGGTGTATGAGGCTTCGAGTCAGCTCTGTGCAACTAATCTGGCCCAAGACCGTGGGGCCTTTTTTGGATCCATTCTCGGAACTCTTAATCACATCATTGTTGGTGATACTATCTGGCTAAAACGGTTTGCTACCCATCCAGCCTGCTTGCGGTCTTTACAGGAGGTAGCTGATATTCCAAATCCAAAGAGCCTGGATCACATAACCTTCAATGACATTGGTAGCCTATCGGAGCACCGGTTCTGGTTGGATCGGATAATTATCAACTGGACAGCCGAGCTATCTGAAAGTGATCTGGATTTCATTCTCAGCTACCAAAACACCAAGGGGATCTCCGCTACCAAACGATATTCGAGTCTAGTTCTTCATTTTTTTAACCATCAGACTCATCATCGTGGCCAAGTTTCTACATTGCTATCGCAGGCAGGCGTGGATATTGGGGTTACTGACCTGTTGGCTGAGATTCAGGAGGAAACGCATGCATAACAAAGCGAACATGCTTTTGAGATCACCGCAATGAATCAAGAATTAAGACTATTGGAAGAAATCCTAAAGAGAAATAGCGAAGATCCTGACTCAATTGATATTGAAAATGAGGTCGATCATTATTTCTTCTTTGATGGAATTAAGAATGAAGAAGATCTCGATGAAGCATGGAGAGTTTTTGATGAACACGAAGAGATAAGGAATAGGCTTTTAAATATAGTAAGTGAAACTGACTCTATATCTAGGTGGGGTTACAGAGTACCAAAGAGTGAGCAGATTAGGTGTGATGATCAGGAACTCAAGAATTTAGTCTCCTTACACATATCGAGTCTTCGACCAATCCTTTTAGAGGAAGACTATAATGCCGAAATTATTGCCTTTATTGATAGCGGCTTTCAAGTTGAAATTGCTCCATCAGGTATAGAATTCCCTGATACATCGGATAACGAACTATTTGGTGTCCTTTATGAAGCGATTGGTGAGTATTGGATTGATAACTTCCCCTATGACAGGGAGCATTATGAAGTCTTAAAAAACTGGGCAATCTACCTTACTAAGTGTGACGAAGTTGCAACTTATTTAATGTGGCCTTTTTTGTCGAACGAAAAAGACCTAGCCCCTTGCACAATGGATGCTGGTGCTAAATTATGGAAGCTTGGTTGTAGAGATCGATTTTGGGTTAAAGATTTAGACTACGTAAGTAAAGTAGTTTATGTAAGGCCACCATGGCTAGACGAATAACCGCACATAATCGGTTAGCCGGAGGTCTCTAACCTCTAGACCACTCGATTCTAAACGCCTATTTTTGGTACTGGTGATATCACATGCTATGGCGAGTCGTTGGCTGATAAGCATTGGCTATTAGGTAATAATATCCCCAACTTCGTGAGTCTAGAATCTGTGTTACTCTAAAGCGGAGTTTTTCAAGTTAGTTGTCGCCTCAAGTTAGAGGCGACAACATTCTGACACAGGGGGCTACTAACGTCTTGATAATTATGTATGTGAGAATGCAGTATAGATAAAAGCCCAGATATAATTTCAAATGAGCTTTATTGTGTGAGTCTGTTAAAAAACGAGAACGAATTTATTCAGAATACGCTTTAATTAATTTATACAAAGTTACTTTTGTTTTAAATATGCTGGCATCATCGTGACGAAAAATACACAGCGTTTTACTATTGTGTCTATCTAAAAATAGCAAATCACCTTCGGTATTTTTACCAATAGTGAGACTTGCAGATAACATCAACATGGACCAACCGTGCCCTTTTTGATCATAAACAGTCGGACCTAAAACATCTTTTAATGTGTTTGCATATGCTTTTAAGGCGCGAACTTCGCTAACTTCCATGTCATTTATGTTAGTTAACTCAATCATCTTCTCAAAACTTAACAGTTCAAACTCTTCACCTTCTACGGTAACGGTTCTCTCTTTTTCTTTAATGAAGTTACAGTAATTTTTTGCAAATAAATTCTGCGCCAGATCAACTGTTTGTAAGATTAAATTTTCATCCATATATATCCTTATTGAATATTTTTAGAGTTTTGCTTTGGGGTGTTAGCTGATTTTGCAAAAGTATTGATAGCCTAAAAGAACAAAAGACGTCAAATATTATCTTCAGACATCAAAATAATTGACCCAGCCCTTATTGCACAAAACGTTTAATATCTTATCTATAGCGCAGTGTCTCTTAACTTCGATGTGAATAATTCACTTAAAAATATTTTGCATTGATGTTTTTTACAAACGCAAGCGCGAGATAAACTCGCGCTTTCTGTAAACGCCCTAGTACCTAATTACCTAGAGCCTAGCACCTAATTACTTATTAAATCGCTGGGTAACCAATGCGATCAGACAAGTAACCAACACTGGTGGCAAAGTAATATGAGCGATTCCAATGCATTAACGCTTTGTAATTATCATAAGCTAAATACATACGGCCATTCATATCATCAGGCATAACCAATGCCGCCGTTACATCTACGGCTGGTAAATCAGTACCATCCATTTTACGTACACCTAAAGCTTGCCAATCAGCTAACGAACGCTCTGAATCAGCCCAAAACTCTAACCATTGAGTACGTGTTTTAGTTCCACGTTGCAATACATAGCTAGGTTCGAAGCTCTGTGGTAACTTAATTTGACGACCCCAAGTAAGATCACTATTCCAGCCAGCTTGCTTTAAATAGTTAGCTATTGATGCAAAGGCATCAACTTGGGTGGTCCAAATATCTTTTCGACCATCTTTATCATAATCTACCGCGTAGGCATTAAATGAGGTTGGCATAAATTGCGTTTGCCCCATTGCACCTGCCCATGAACCATTGAATTTATCTAAAGTAATGTGCCCTTCCTTTAAAATATCAAGCGCGGCCCATAGTTGGTTTTTATACATAGTTTCGCGACGGCCATCAAAAGCCAGCGTGACTACAGATGAAATAACGTTGTGACCACCTTGGATTTTACCAAAATTACTTTCAAGGCCCCATAACGCAACAATAAAGCGTGCCTGCACGCCGTACTCGGCTGCAATTTGTTCTAAAATATCTTTATTTTCAGCGTATAGCTTTCGTGCACGGTCAATTTTCCATTGTGGCACACGCTTTGGTAAGTAAGTCTCTAAGGTTTCTTTAACTTCAGGCTGATTTTTATCAGCAGAAATTACCTTTTCTTTAAAGTGTGCTGTAGCGAAGGCATCTTCAATTAATTGACTATCGTAGCCTTTTTGTGCTGCTTCTTGTTTTAAACCTGCAACATATTCATCAAATTGTGCTTGGGTCTTGGCCAGTGCCGATGTACTGATACAGGCACTACATAAAATTGCAGCCAATTTAGTCATTATATGTTTAGTCACTATCAACTCCATTTTGTTTTCTATGCTCAGCTAGTAAGTTAGCTTCAGGTGGCGGTAACTGGAGATAAAACCCGACATCAGTTAATGATTTCTCAACTAAACTTAAATCAGCCCCGCCTAAATGCGTTCGTTTTGCTAAATTAATTAACATTACGTAATGAGGTTGACCGAACATAGCCATTAAAGGTTCCGGTACCTTGCTAAAATCATCTCTTTTTTCTACAAAAAGGAAGGTATCCGCTTTTTTCTTACTTTTATATACCGCAGTCAGCATTATGACCCTATAAAATCTTGCTTAACAGTGCTGCACACTATAACATGAGAGTCATAATAAGTTAGAAAAATTAGATTAGAAATTTCACCTTATCCATATAAACACAGGCCTTATTCAGCCTGCGTTTATCTAAAATTGATTTCTGATCACACTATTCAATTGAGCGTGTATGTCGGACCAAACTTTTGAGCTAAAAGGGAATCTTTTTACGTTATCAGTTTTACATCTTTATAGTACTGATATAAACCTGTTAGCTGAGCAACTGTATATAAAAATTGCCCAAGCCCCTCGTTTTTTTGAGGGTGCTCCTATTGTTGTTAATTTAATTGAGATAAAAAATAATCTTGTTGATTTTGTTCATCTAAAGTCTTTATTAGAACGAATGAACTTTAATGCTGTTGGAGTCTGTAATGGCTCTGATGAGCAACATACGCAAGCCAAAGCCGCTGGGCTCTCAGTTTTAAATTATTCACAAGACGTTAAGAGTGAACCTGTTACAAAGCAGAGTAATACTTCAATTGTTGAGAAAACAGTTTACTTACCTGCCCAAGTTATCAATGGCACAGTGCGCTCTGGTCAACAAGTGTATGCTAAAGACCGTGACCTAATCGTTATTGGTGCGGTAAGCCATGGTGCAGAAGTGATTGCTGATGGCAATGTACATATTTATGGCACATTACGTGGTCGCGCAATAGCAGGCGCACAAGGTTACAACGAAGCACGTATTTTTTGCCAAAAATTAGAAGCAGAACTTGTTTCTATCAATGGCAACTACTGGATCAGCGATTCTCTGCAAGGTGAGTTCTGGGGCAACGCTGCACAAATCCAACAAAAAAATGAATCATTAGAAATTTCAGCTTTGGTTAAAGGATAAATCTTATGGCAAAAGTCATTGTCGTTACGTCAGGTAAAGGTGGTGTAGGTAAAACTACATCAAGTGCTGCAATTGGCACAGGTTTAGCACTTAAGGGCTATAAAACAGTCATTATAGATTTTGATATCGGTTTACGTAACCTTGATTTGATCATGGGCTGTGAACGTCGTGTTGTCTATGATTTTGTTAACGTTATAAACGGTGAAGCAAATTTAAATCAAGCACTTATCAAAGATAAACGGGTAGATAAATTATTTTTATTACCTGCTTCACAAACCCGTGATAAAGATGCTTTAACTCGCGAAGGTGTTGAACGCGTATTAAACGAGCTGAAAAAAGACTTTGATTATATCGTCTGTGATTCGCCAGCAGGGATTGAAGCCGGCGCTATGATGGCGATGTACTTTGCTGATGAAGCAATTGTAACAACGAACCCTGAAGTATCATCAGTTCGCGATTCAGACCGTATTTTAGGTATTTTGCATAGCAAATCTAAACGTGCTGAAGAAGGACTTGAAAACATAAAAGAACATTTATTACTGACTCGTTATAACCCAGAGCGAGTAGCTAAAGGTGAAATGCTGTCAGTTGAAGATGTGCAAGATATTCTTTCTATCGAATTGTTAGGTGTAATACCTGAATCACAAGCGGTATTAAGTGCATCAAACTCAGGCCAGCCAGTTATATTAGATACAGAGTCTGATGCTGGACAAGCTTATGCCGATGCAATTAATCGCTTATTAGGTGAAACAGTCGAATTTCGCTTCTTAGATGTAGAAAAGAAAGGTTTGTTCAAACGGATATTTGGAGGTTAACGTGTCACTACTTGACTACTTCCGCTCAGAAAAGAAAAATACAGCGTCACTAGCAAAAGAGCGATTGCAGATCATTGTTGCGCATGAGCGCTCACAGCGTGGTACACCTGATTACTTGCCACAATTGAAACAGGATATTCTTGATGTTATCCGTAAATACGTCAACATCAGTAATGACGCGGTTCAAGTCCAATTCGATCAAAACGAAGATGACTTAGCGGTATTAGAACTCAACGTCACTTTACCTGACGAAGAGAAAGAAAAGAAATAACTAAAAGGGCGCTATTACAGCGCCCTTTTCACATTTTAATAGCATAAAAAATCTAATGTTTATTTTAACTACT
>NZ_VXCS01000049.1:0-9149 GCF_052850545.1 Pseudoalteromonas sp. 1181_04 | reverse complement strand
AGTCAGGAGCACTTTTGGCATAGTTTTGTTGATATGCCCTTTTTTCTTTGGATCTATGTGGCGGCCGCTCCAGTCGACTAATTCAATATAATCCAGTAAGGCAAAGGGGATCCTGTGTTTAATGTGATTGCCGCCAAATGGTTTTAGCTGTGCTGGTTGGCTTTCATGCTGAATATTATCTTTTTGTTTGAGAAGCTTATTCGCTTTAACCGTGTCTGTGGTAAAGGCTTTAAAGTGCGCTATACGTTCTTGAATTGAGGTGAAATCACGGTCTTCAAGCGTATTGGCTATGTTTGCTCTGATAGAGTTCAAATCAACGTAGGCCATGCAACTGAGCACTGCGGTTTCATCTAATAATGCATGCGACTATTCTTTATAAGTAATGCGCCCTTCCCTCAAATTTATAAGGAATAAATTTGAATGCCGTCAGGCAGCCCGAAGGATGAGCGCCAAGGATGGCAGCGAATAATACTTACCCGTGCAGTTATCTTCTTTATTGGCCTCGCGGGCAATGTACTCATTGAGGTTTTTCATATACCAGCTGATGTCATACAATCTTTCTCGCCATTAGCGATGATCTCATTAAAAAAGAGCAAACTTGGCTTATCTAACTGCTCACCTTTTAAATGGCGGTCGACTAAAAAGTGGTCGTTATAAAGCTGATACCAGCGGTTAATTACTTCATCATCAGACCAATCAAGTGCTTGACGCCTATTGACGTTCACAACAAGGTGATAGTGATTGCTCATAATCGCGTAGGCAGCAATTTCAATGGCAAACACACTACTTAATAACTTAATTCGCTCTACTAACCACTCCCTACGGTGAGCAAAGTTTTTACCTGTGTATTTATCATCACCACACAAGAATGCACGTCTCACGCATCGTGAGATTAAGTGATAATAAGATATCGATGCTAAATCAATAAGCTTTTTTCTTGCGCGAGTCATAATATATCAACTTCAGTAGCACTGTGTGTAATAACAGTGGTTGATACTATGATTTTTGCAAAAACAGTAGTTGATACTGTAGTTTTTGCAAAAAAATGTGTCTGTCCTTTTTACTTTCCACTTTTTAATTTCCAACGAAATAGACATTAGACGCCGGATTTATGTCATAGGACCGTTACCTTTATTAGTAAAAAATTCGCTGGCGGAGTGACCATATATCTCTGTGTTATCTGAGAGATTCATTTGTAATCAAGTGTAATACATTTTGTTTGAGGGCTTTGCTAGTCTTTACTGGCTGTTTATTTTTTAACAAAAAAAGGAAATACCTACAATGAGTACCACTAAACTTGATGAAATGCTAACTGGCCGCATTCAACCCGGTGAACCTAAACAATATACCAATGCTAACCCTCAGATCGATCTAGGCCACGGATGTATTATTGTAGATGTGATCGCTGATGTTGTAGCTGATGCCGCCGCTGATGCCGCCGCTGATGCCGCCGCTGATGCCGCTGCTGATGCTGCCGCTGATGCCGCTGCTGATGCTGCCGCTGATGCCGCTGCTGATGCTGCCGCTGATGCTGCTGCTGATGCTGCCGCAGAAGGTGGCTTGAACGCGGCATCTTCATCTAGGCTGAAAAACCTAGCTCTAATTCTAGCTGGAACAGCACTAGAGAAAGCAAATGAAGCAATTGCTAATGCATTGAAAAACAGTAACAAACCCAGTAGTGAATCAACTCCATCTACATATTGGAGTGCCCTTAAGACAGAAATGCTAAAAACGTACCCATGTGATGCTGCCGCTTCTAGTGATTGCCCTAAAGTAAACAACGCGAATCAGCGTGATGCTCAGGAATACATGGTTTTGTCTTATGCTCAAAACTTGGGTAAAAAAGACAATAATGCTGTAGATGCGGTGACTTTTGAAAAGAGCTGGGATGCGGGAAATCAAAAAGCGCTTAAAAGTGGTCTTAGCAACGTAACAAATACTGCGGGAATTCCAAGTATGCTTGATTACATGGGCAGCTTTGATATCTCAGGTAGCCCCTCTGCAGCAGTGGCTGTAATTGCTGAAGCTAATGTTTTCAATAGTGTAGCCAGCTTTGAGTTTACCTAAATAAGCCATCTAGCGAGCGAAAGACAAAATGGATTCTAATCTATATCAATATCTACAAGATGGCAAAGTGCTGATGGGGTTTCCCTCTATGAGCGTACGCCTGATAGAACATGATAAAATGTCTGAGCTTGCTACGGAGTCTACCTTTGGCAGCGACGCTATTAATAAGGTAGGCTCTATTAGCAAGTTGATTACAGCAATCGCTGTGCTTATTTTATGTGATAATCAACAGCTAGAACTCGACGCGCCTGCAACAAAGTACTTATCTTACCTAAAAAAAACCCACTGGGCTCAAAGTCAAAAATCACCAGTGACCGTAAAAGATCTGTTGATGCATACAGCAGGTTTACCTAGAGGTGCTTTTATTGGTTCTTCCCCAAGTGAAGAAGAAATAGCAGCAACCTTAAACAATAGAGACCTCATGTCACTTGGAAAACGTGACAGTAACCCGATTAAATATTCAAACTTGGGCTTTGTTTTATTAGGCCAAATTATTGAGCTGGTTACTCAGACGCCTTATACGCTTTTTGTTAAAAAAACCATCTTTTTGCCGCTAGATATGAAAAGTACAGGCTTCGGCGTACCTGAACCTGATTTGATATTTGCTAGGCCACATCAGCTGTCCTGCTTTACTAAGGCCAGTAAGTCACCGTTTACATGTGAACCAATGCCCTTAATTAGTACGCCGCCGTCATCGTCAGATATGCATTCTAATACGCGTGACATCATGCAGCTACTTCAATGCTTAATTACAGGTGGAAGATGCAATGGAACAAAGTTATTAACTGAAATCAGTCTCAATTTACTGTTTACTAGCCACAACTCTATTGACAATGGCATTTCTCGGGGTATGGGGTTACTGTTTGCTAGCTCAAAGCTGGGAAATTTAGTATTTGAAGCAGCTGAACACTTAGGCCATAGCTGTGTAATTTATATGGTGCCAGAAAAAGGCTTTGCATTGGTCGCTATAGTCAATAGAGCCTCAGCTGGAGATGAACTGTTTCACATAATAAATGAATTTGCCAGTCATTACTTAACACGAAATACAGACGTAAAGCTAAGTCACTCCCCTGCAGATAAAAACGCTTTAGTAGGTGAGTATTTCGATCACCAAGGTACCACATTAAAAATTGTACTAAAAGAAGGCGAGTTAAAAGCGGCTGTTGGCACTGACGTTTTGTCTCGAGTTATCGCTAAAGGTCAGCGAGGGTTAATTACAGAAAATGGTAGATTGGCAAAATACCCTTGGTCTATCCAAACGTCCGGTGGCACTACTTGGATTAACGCTGGGCCTCATCAGTTTTGCCAAAGTACACACACCGCCTTTGAGCGCCATTCTGGCAAAAACTATGACGCGTTAGTGGGTGTATATAGCAATAATCAAGTTGGTCGCATCGCTATCTATAGTCGAGGTGGTCAGTTATACGTCGCTTACTCCCCGTGGAAAGAAGCACTCCTGAAGAATGTTAAAGGAACTCTATTTAGACAAGTCGGAGGGCCTTTTCCCTCAGAGCTCGTAAAGTTCTCTACCACATTGCAGCAACTGACTCTATCTGATCATTCATTCTTAAAAACAACTGAGGTTTACTAGTGGCATACTACATTGAACTATTTATACATGGGTTAACTAACCTGTTTATTATAGTAATTTTGTTTTGGTTTTTTTTCTGGGATTGTGAACGACACAATGCCATACGACGTTATTTCATCCCTAAAGTGTACCGGCCATTCGCTTGGATAGGCTTAAATGTTGAGTGGACTATGTTTACACCAGACCCCCCCATGAGAGACATGTGGCCAATGGTAGTTTTCACCCACGAAGACGGTTCAAAATCGAACTGGGAACCAATCCCTTATAACGAACTAAAAATTTGGGAAAAACTAAAGTATAAAAAAGTTTTGAAGTTTTATTTTCAAGTCACTGCAAACAAGGCTGACAAACAAATAAAACGCGATTTTATTGAATATATACAACGCACTTACAAAAGCAGGGTCAAACGGACCAAAATAGAGCTTTTCCGCATCGTTCGCGACACACCTCCAATTGAAGCGCAGAGTGAAATTTTGGAGGCTAAAAAAGAGCTAATATTTACTTTTCATCCATACCTTGGTGAGGACTAAACATGCCTATTGAAACTTTACTTGAAGCGTGGAACAATTTTTTCTTTGCTCCAATCTCTGTTTATCCGATCGCGGTATTTCGCATTATTTTTGGCTGCGTGTTATTGACTGATGCCATATATTTGCAAAACCGAGCAGAGCTTTATTTGGGGCCAGCAGGCCTGACTGAATATAATAGATATGTTAAACGAGCAGGTGGCGTATCAATGTCTTTGTTCTTGTATTTACCGGGAACAATGAGGTCTGCACAGCTCATTATGGCTGTTCACCTCACTGCCATCATCATGTTGATTATAGGTTTTTTAACACCGCTGAGTGCCGTACTCGCATATATTACCACGCGTTCAATTGTAAGTCGTACCGATCATTTAACGAATGGAGGCGATGCAGTGGCAAAAGTGATGTGTTTCTTGCTTATTTTTACACCATGCGGAAATACGCTGTCACTCGATGCTCTGCTATTTAATCTACCCGAAAACTTAAATAACTCTCCTGCCGAGCAGGCTCCTTGGGCACAAAGATTGATGCAGATCCAGCTGTGTTTTATATACTTCAATACCATGTATTGGAAATTGAAAGGTAAAACTTGGCGAGAAGGTACAGCTATTTATTACGCTGTGTCCAATGATATGTATCGACTGTTTAAGTTTCCTAACTTTTTACTCAAGAAATCTTTGGTTCAGATAATGACCTGGGGAGTTCTTATCTTTGAGCTATTACTGGCACCTGGTCTATGGATCACAGAGTTGAGTCCTTGGTTTGTCGGCGGAGCGATGTTAATGCATTTGAGCTTTATGATTTTCCTGAATATCCACCTATTCAGTCTGTATATGATGTCTGTACTTATATTGTTTATTAGCCCCGCAGTCATAACATCTGCAATAAGCTTAATAACATGACTAAATTGAAAGCTTGGTCTCACAGGGAGTCACCTGAAGTGCCTAAATTTAAAGATTCTGGCTGCATAGTTTTTGTTGATGGGACCTGTGGTGCATGCTCTAAAGGCGCCCGCCTGATTGCCAAACTTGACAAAGATGAGGAGTTTCTGATTTGCCCAGTTGGTAGCCTACTTGGAAGTAGTGTTTTACGCCACTACGGACTATCTCCTGATAATCCTGAAAGTTGGTTATATCTAGAAAATGGTAAACCCTACTATTCAATGGAAGCGATTATCAAAGTGGGTGAGCGGCTTGGCGGGTTAGGGAGTTTATTGACAGTTTTGAGGATATTACCTATTTCGATGCAAAATAAACTTTACAGATGGATAGCCAAAAATCGCTATCGCATGATGGGAAGGACTGATATTTGCACAATCACAGACCCAGCCTTGCAGAAGAGGATAATCGAGTAGCTCAATTGCATCAACCTGCTTTCTTAGACTATGTTAATTAAGTTGGACGCTCCTCCCTTTGATCGGATTAATCTAAAGACAGAACTTCATTAGAGATATTGGAGTTTCTATTTGAACCTTAGCTATAAATTATATTATGCTAAGATTTTCTTAGTATCTAACCTATAATTGTACTAAGGATATTTCATAGGTTGGATCTTAAGAAAACTTGAAGTTGAACTCTGTTAATGATCAAATAGTTACGCCAATAAAAACATGACCAAAAACAGAGTTCACATGCAGATTAACCAAGTTTCAAATCAATTAAAAGCCCTTATCTCAGAAAAACACCTCATTGAGCTTGCAAAAACCTCCGGATTTCAAG
This sequence comes from Pseudoalteromonas sp. 1181_04, assembly GCF_052850545.1. Lineage (NCBI taxonomy): Bacteria > Pseudomonadati > Pseudomonadota > Gammaproteobacteria > Alteromonadales > Pseudoalteromonadaceae > Pseudoalteromonas > Pseudoalteromonas sp. 1181_04. The sequence goes on along the minus strand of NZ_VXCS01000049.1, from coordinate 3,246 downwards.
TTCGACACCGTTGCCTGTCGATCGTTTCTCTGCTCAAAGCTGTGTTCAAAAGCTTATCTTGCCTGCAAGACGCTAACTTGTCAGATATCCATCAGAACCTGCGAACGCAGGCCAATTACACGATAAGTTATAAACCTTTTCATAATCAAATTCGAAAACCTGCCTTGACTGAGCTAGTCCGTGAACTCGTTATTCAAGCGATGTCTAAATTGACTGTAAACACGCTGGATAAAACCTTTTTTACCCAGCGAGGAATATTGCGAGTGTTATTGCAAGATGGCTCTTCATTTGCTCTACATGATGAATTAGCTCCGGTTTTTGCTGGTCGCTTTACTGCGATAAGTCCTGCCGCAATTGAGTTACATCTTACTTATGACCTATTTAACGAACAGCCTTGTGAAATAGATATCCGTCCTGATGTTGAAACCGAGCGAGCCTTTTTACCGGGTAGTCACACACTTGGAGATACGTTATTACTTGCTGATGCAGGGTATTTTGATTTAGATTACTTTGAGCAAGTATCTCAAGATGGCGGCTACTTTTTGGTTAGAGCGAATAAAAACATCAACCCAACCGTCACATCTGCTTATTGCGCGGGCGTAGAGCTTAAAGAAAAGCATATTAAACTCAAAACATTGCTCAAAAAGTGTGCTAGCCAGCCACTTGAGTTAACAGTACGCTGGAAGAAAAATGGACCCGAGTACAGGCTTATTTATCTACCCGATGAAAAACGCCCTGTTTTCCTTGTTACTAATTTAAAAGAAACACAGTTTAACTTTGATGAGTTACTCGATATATACGCGACTCGTTGGCAAATCGAGTTACTTTTCAAAGAGCTAAAGTCATGTAATAACCTTAAGGGATTCATCACAAGAGACCCACACATTGCAGAATCGCTGGTTTGGCTGAGCATACTGCAAACACTTATCAAGCGGTTTATCTGCCATAGTGCAGCGACGATATTTAAGTGTGCGATCTCGACATTTAGAGCGAGTAAGTGCAGTTATCTTTGGCTGGATGATATTCTGGATTGCATAGAGCAAACACAGTGTAATCGTAAGGTACACCGTGTACTTAAGCTACTAGCGGTAAATTGTAAGCGGCAATCCATTGAAAAAAATAATGACATGTGCCGTTTTAAAATAGGAAGTCACACGATCTGTGTTCCTTAAGAACTAAGCTATGAGGGTGGATTAGCATAAATTTAATCCCCTAAGTTTTAAAAATCACTGAAGCGGTGCAGCCCTTTTCCATATTATTTGATATGTTAAATGTCCACTGGTATTTTTCACATATATCTTGAACAATTTTGAGGCCTATACCAAACCCTTCATAGCCGCGAGGTTGTTCATTTAGGCCTAATCCATCATCAATAACATCTATTCTTTGTTCAGAAATAAATAAATTTACACTACCTTCAATACTGCAATTAATAGCATTTTTTAATAAGTTACATACTACTGCTGAAAATAGTAATGGGTGCGCATGTAATGAAAATTCATTCTGTATGTCATAATGGAAATTTACTTGATTTGCTTTGATAGTAGGGGAAAAGTTCTTAACTATTTTGTCGATAAACGTGTCTGATATTGAAACGTTACTGGTATTTGAAACTTCGTCTCTAGCAAGTAATAGGAAAATATGAGTTAACTGCTCCATTTCTATTACAGCATCATCTATTCTAGTTAATTGCTTTGTAGTCTTATCATTATTTGCTCGTCTTAAAACACTTACACCGCCTCGAATCACCGTCATAGGAGTACGTAGTTCATGACTAATATACCTAGTAAAAGTTTGCTCCCTAATAAATGCAGAATATATTCGCTTACGATAGCTATTAATGCTAGCAAGCATCATTTCTAACTCAAAAGATAATTTTCCATTAACAGATAAAGGTTTACTAACTTCATGTGAATCATATTCAAGCATTTCAGCTAACTCTGAAAACGGAGAGCTTATCCGCTTTGCCATTTTAATAATAAAAAATGCAGAGCCAATGAATAAAATCACACCTGAAGAAAGTATCATAATTTGGAAAATTGCAAAGTATGTATCGTCCCACTCTATTTGGTCGACATCCTCAATGGCATAAGCAGTAATTTCATCATTATTAATTTTTATTTTTTGCGCAAATACAGTGAATTCACTGTCGTCATCAAAATGAATACTTTGGATACCCAGCCAGTCGACGTTAATTTTATCTTTAATTTTTTTTGGTAAAATTTCATACGTATTATAGATTGTTAATATCGGATCTATTTTTATTTTTATTTTTGTATTTTCGCTTTTTTGAAAAAGTTTTAGGTGATAGGGAGCTTTTAGTGCCAAACGCTGTTCACTGGCTTGATTTTCAGTGTACAACACCGTGTAATAAAATAAGCATCCATAAAAGGCTAATAATATCAAAGCGCCCAATAGATATACTTTTATAATTATTTGACTAATTGGTTTACTTTTAAACATTACACTCACTCAATCTGTATCCTGTTTTAGGTATAGTTTCTATAACATCTTTGTCATAAGGCTTATCGATTTTGAGTCTCAATTGGTATATGTGTTTTCTAAGTATGTCTTTATCAGGTAGCTCATCTCCCCAAATACTATCCTCTATCTCTTGCCTAGAAACTACATTGGGTGCTTTAGTTATTAAAAGCTTCATAATTTTGAAACAAGTTGGGGTCAGTTTGATTTCACTCCCTTCTCTCCAGACCTGACAAGTTTTGAGATTAATTGTAACAGGACCGAAAATAACTGTTTTTGCAAAGCCATTTCCTGAACTCCTTCGAACAGCATTTATTATTCTAGCTTCCAAAAGTTCTAAATTAAAAGGTTTGACTATATAGTCATCAGCTCCTATTTTGAGCCCTTGTAACATGTCACTATCGGTATCTCTGGCCGTAAGCATTATGATAGGAGTATCATATCCTTCAGCTCTAAGCCGATGACATACTGTTATACCATCAATACCGGGAAGCATTATATCTAAAATAATACAGTCAAAGTTGTTTGACTGAGCTAATGCAAGACCTAACGTGCCTGTCGCTGCAAAGTCTAATTCAAACTCTGAACCTTCAAAGTAATCAAATATAACTTCGGCAACAGTATGACAATCTTCAATCAGTAGAATTTTCAATAGACACCTTATTTTCAAATTTATCGTTGCATACTAATAGGTAACGTACAGTGGATTTTTCTTCAACAACACAATGAGCGTCAAATAAATCTTTAAAAATAATAAACTCGTCC
>NZ_VXCS01000048.1:0-9292 GCF_052850545.1 Pseudoalteromonas sp. 1181_04 | reverse complement strand
AAGCAACAGCAGAGCCGGAGCTGGCTGAAGAAGATGAATTTGATTTAGACGATATTGACAGCCTGCTTGATGAAGCTGGCGATAAAGCGACTGCAGAGCATGATCTGGCTGAAGAAGACGATGAATTTGATTTAGACGATGTTGACAGCCTAATCGATGAAGCTAGCGACCAAGTAGCTGCTGAACCGGAGCTGGCTGAAGAAGATGAATTTGATTTAGATGACATTGATAGTTTAATTGATGAAGCTAGCGATCAAGAAGCGGCAGAGTCTGTAATTGCTGAAGAAGATGATGGATTTGATTTAGGTGATATTGATAGTTTATTAGAGGATGCTACTGAGGAAAAATCGGAACCAGAAGCGGGATCTGCACTTCTTGAAGAAGACGATGAATTTGACTTCGGTGATATTGAAAGTTTAACTGATCAAGCGCATACCACGCAGCTAGATGAAGCTCTTTCTGATTCGATGGAAGAGTTATCGAATGTAGAAGGTGAACTAGACGTCGAAGACGTTGAATCTATTGCATCAAGTTTAGTTGACGAACCAGAAGTAACTATTGAACAAGAGCCAGAGCTTGAAGAAGAGCCAGAACTTGAAGAAGAACCTGAGCTTGTAGAAGAGCCAGAGCTTGTTGCAGAGCCAGAGCTTGAAGAAGAACCTGAACTTGTAGAAGAACCAGAGCTTGAAGAAGAACCAGAGCTTGCAGCAGAGCCAGAGCTTGCAGCAGAGCCAGAGCTTGCAGCAGAGCCTGAGCTTTTAGATGAACTTGGATCAGAGCTTGAAGGTTTAGATGATGATTTATTTGCACAAACGAGTGAAGAATCAAGCGACGATTTACTTGATGAAGATGATTTACTTGAAGAATATAATGATCCTTCACTAAAAAGTGTTGATGATTTACTCAATGAACTGCAGCAAGAAGACGATTACGTAGAGCCTCCACAATGGTCTGATGTTGATGAGCTCAACGATGATATCGAAGAGGTTGAAATAGATCTGGGAGATGATCCGCTTGCAGATGAAGAGCTCGGTGATGAATTTGATTTAGCACTGGAAGACGAACCTCTTAGCAATGATACAGTAACACCAAGTTTAGAGCTTGATGATTATCCAGACCTTGAACTCGATGATGAAGAGATTGATCGTGACGCAGAATTAGCCGATGAGACTGAGCTGGAAACGTCGGGAGCAGATACTCCAGAGCTGAAGCTTAGTCAAGCTGAGCAAGATCTTGCTAATGCAATGGCGGGAGGTCACGATTTAGATAGTTTAGAGCAAGATTTTGATGATGAATTATTAATCGAAGATGAGCTGATTACTGAAGATGAGCCAGTTGCTGAAGACGAACTAGTTACTGAAGATGAGCCCGTTGCTGAAGACGAACTAGTTACTGAAGATGAAGATGAAGCAGTTGTTGAAGATGAGCAAGTTGTTGAAGACGAACCAGTTGCTGAAGACGAACTAGTTACTGAAGATGAAGCAGTTGTTGAAGATGAAGCAGTTGTTGAAGATGAGCAAGTTGCTGAAGAAGAGCTGGTTGCAGAAGACGAGCCCGCTGTTGAAGACGAGCCAGTTGTTGAAGACGAACTCGTTGATGAAGACGAGCTAGTTGCTGAAGACGAGCTAGTTGCTGAAGACGACCCCGTTGTTGAAGACGAGCTAGTTGCTGAAGACGACCCCGTTGTTGAAGACGAGCTAGTTGCTGAAAACGAGCCAGTTGTTGAAGACGAGCCAGTTGCTGAAAACGAGCCAGTTGTTGAAGAAGAGCTGGTTGCAGAAGACGAACTAGGTACTGAAGACGAGCCAGTTGTTGAAGACGAGCCCGCTGTTGAAGATGAGCCAGTTGTTGAAGACGGGCTCGTTGCTGAAGATGAACTTACAGATGCGTTAGAAGATGAATATCGTGGTGATTTCGCGACTGAACTTGAAGATCCACTGGAACAATCGTTGTCAGATGATCAGCTTGATGATGATTTTATGGCTGATCTCACCCAAACAGATTTTGATGCATTGCTTAGTGAGTTGGCTGAACCTGAGTCTTTAGAAATAGATGATAGCAGCGAGTTTGAAGTTGATTTCAATGCGTTACTCAGTGAAGATCTTGCTGCACTTGAAGAGCTTTCAGTACCTGATGATGTGCCGTCGGCGGAGCAATTAAGTGAAGACGTGAATACATCAACAAATGAGGACATCGTTGCGGATGAATTTGTCGATATTGATGCTTTGATTGAACAAAGTGATGATACAAGCTTAGATTATGAACCTTATGATGATGTAAATATGGATGTCGGATTAAGTGAGTTTGATGCCTTACTTGCTGGAGATAACCCAACTGATGTGGATGCTGAAAGTGGCGGTTATTCTGCAAAACTTGATTTAGCACGTGCTTATATTGAAATAGGGGATATGGATGCAGCCCTTGACGCTATTGACGAAGTGATAGCAAATGGTCCCGAAGAAGTACAAGAAGAAGCACAAAGCTTAAAAGCAAAATTACTGTAAGTTGTTTCTGCATTTATAGTTAAAACGGGGAGTAAATTTAGTTTACTCGCCGTTTTTTTAGCAATAGAAAAAAGGTCGCTTGGCTACTGTGCGCTTAATTTGTATAGAGTCACTTTTATTGCAGCGTCAGATAGCATAAAATGCCCCGTTCATTAGCACAGTAGGTAAAGCAGTAATTATGCGAGTAGCACTTGGAGTTGAGTACAACGGCGCCCGTTATAGTGGTTGGCAACGTCAATCGCATGTAAATAGCGTACAACAAGAAGTAGAAACCGCGCTTTCGCGTATTTGTAATCATCCAGTTGAAATAGTCTGTGCTGGGCGCACTGATGCCGGCGTGCATGGCACTGGGCAAGTGGTGCATTTTGATACCGATGCTGAACGCGATATGGTTGCATTTACTATGGGTATGAATACCTTGCTACCGAAAGATATTGCTATTCGCTATGCAAAACCGGTGAGTGATGATTTTCATGCACGTTTTAGTGCTACAGCTCGTCGTTATCGTTATGTTATTTACAATAACGCCTTTCGAGGAGCAATATTAAATGAAGGCGTTACGCATTTTCATCACCCACTTGATGAAACTAAAATGCAAGAAGCATGTCAATATCTATTAGGCGAGCATGATTTTACGTCATTCAGAGCTTTGCATTGTCAAGCGAATACTGCTACACGTACTATTCATCACTTGTCAGTTGAGCGTCAAGGCAGTTATGTGATTATTGATATTAAGGCTAATGCATTTTTACACCACATGGTGCGTAACATTACCGGTTGCTTAACCGATATTGGTATTCATAAGCAGCAACCTGTGTGGCTAAAAGAGTTACTTGATTTAAAAGAGCGAGCCAAAGCCAGTGCGACGGCAAAGGCGGCAGGTTTATACTTAGTTGATGTTGACTATCCGGCGCGGTTTGAAATTCCGTCGACACCACTTGGCCCTTTATTCTTAACGGATGTGAAGGGTTAATTGGTGATAAATTAAACATAACCTTGCAGGCATTTCACTACTAAGACCAGTTTTTTATACCGCCTGTGTGGAATTCATGTTTTAATTGAAAAAATTTGTCTGTCAATAATGATTTGGCAGGAACGCAGCAAAGCACAGAATAGTATTAAGAGAGTTGCAAATGAGTTGGTTAGAAAAAATCCTACCTAAAACAACAAAGTCTTCGGCTCGTAAAGAGATCCCTGAAGGTGTTTGGGCAAAGTGTACAGATTGTGATTCGATTTTATATAAAGCTGAATTAGAAAAATCACTCAATGTATGTCCTAAATGCAATCACCACATGCGTGTGAGTGGCCGTAAACGCCTTGAGCACTTTTTGGATGATGGCGACCGCCAAGAACTTGGCACACAGCACGAACCAAAAGATATTTTAAAGTTTAAAGACTCGAAAAAATATTCAGATCGTATCGCCGCCGCACAAAAATCAAGTGGCGAAAAAGACGCATTAGTCGCGATGAAGGGACGCTTAAAAGGCATTCCAGTGGCCGCCGTCGCATTTGAATTCTCATTTATGGGTGGGTCAATGGCATCGGTTGTTGGCGCACGTTTTGTGGATGCTGTTGATCAGTGTTTAGAGCATAACATGCCGCTAATTTGCTTCTCAGCTTCAGGTGGCGCACGTATGCAAGAGGCACTAATGTCGCTTATGCAAATGGCTAAAACCAGTGCTGCACTTGCTAAGATGAGCGAACAAGGCTTACCGTTTATCTCAGTAATGACTGACCCAACTATGGGCGGTGTATCAGCATCATTAGCTATGCTAGGTGATATCAACGTGGCGGAGCCAAAAGCATTAATCGGCTTTGCGGGTCCTCGTGTAATTGAACAAACTGTGCGCGAAACCTTACCTGAAGGCTTCCAACGAAGTGAATTTCTACTCGAGCATGGTGCCATCGATATGATTATTGATCGCCGTGAAATGCGTGACACACTTGCCCGCATACTAGCTAAATTTATGAACTTGCCTTCTACGGAACAAGAGCATAGAGTAGCGTAAATTTCAGCTTTACTGATTACACGCTATGACAAAAAATCTTCCTAGCCAATCATCAAGCCTTGATGATTGGCTTTGTTATTTAGAAAGTGTTCACCCAGCAAATATTGCCATGGGTTTAGAACGCGTTGCCAAAGTTGCCAATACCATTGGTTTACTAGATAGCCCAAGTAAAATTATTCTAATAGCCGGCACCAATGGCAAAGGCACCACTGCCCGATGTTTAGAATCACTGCTGCTTGCCCAAGGTTATTCGGTTGGTACCTATGCCTCTCCTCATTTAATTCATTATAACGAGCGAGTGCGCATTAATGGCGCTGAGCTTGATGATCAATTTCATGTTGATGCGTTTGACTTGCTCGAGCAAGGCCGCGGTGACACGCCACTGACTTATTTTGAGTATGGCACCTTAGGCGCACTGGCTATTTTTAAACGCCATAGCGTTGATTATGTGCTGTTAGAAGTGGGTTTAGGTGGGCGTTTCGATGCTACCAATATTGTTACTCCATTTGCCAGTGTGATCACCACCATAGATCTAGATCATAAAGAGTACCTTGGTGATACGCGAGAGCTTGTGGGTTATGATAAAGCAGGGATCTTCCGTACTGGCACACCTGCCATTGTCGGCGATTTAAATATACCGCACACAGTCACCGACTACGGTCATGAAATTAACGCGGTGATGCATTTATCAGGGCGTGACTTTATATTTAAAGAGCATGCGCAAAGTTTTAGTTGGCAATATCAAGCCCATCACTTTGAGTTTGCTAAACCATCAATCCCATGCCAAAACGCGGCAACGGCACTAACCACATTAGCCGTGTTAGATTTATTACCTAGTGAGGCAGTGATCCGTGATTGTTTAGCTAATTTAGTTGTTGAAGGGCGTTTTCAGCAACTAAGCAGCAAACCTATGGTCTATACTGATGTGGCACATAATGCTGAATCTGCACGCTATTTAGCTAAAAAGTTAGCTAACCTGCAAGATCAAGGCTTTAAAGTTCATGCGTTAGTCGCTATGCTGGCTGATAAAGACAAAGTCGCTGTATTAAATGAAGTTAGCCCGGTAGTTGATGCGTGGTGTTTAGCCGGACTTAATTGCTTTCGTGGCGATAAAGTAGAGAATTTAGCTAAATCCATGGATAATGTGCATACAAGCGCGCCAATTGAAAAATATCAAACAGTTGCAGACGCATTGGATGGTGTGTTGCCACAGCTTGATGAGAAGACGGCGTTAATCATATTTGGCTCCTTCTTAACTGTTGCAGCTGCTATCAATTATTGGAAAAAATAGAGAGGAATCAGGTGAACTCAGGCTTTATAAATCGTTTAGTCGGCACAACTATTGTGGTGATTGCAGCTATCGTGTTTATTCCTAATATTCTTGATGGCGAAAAAGTACATTACAAAGAAGGCTTTAAAGCCATTCCGGAACGTCCTGAGTTCACAACTATTGACTTGCAAGATTCAATAGATGATCAAGTGGCTAACGCACAACAGCCAAACGAAGAGCCTGAGGAAGATATATTGCCAGATGATGACCTAATCTCAAGTTCCTCTGATGCGGTTGAAGAGACGACGCTAGTAGCGAAAAAAATGGTTGAAGCATCGACTGAGCAAACTACTGTAGCAACGACTACAGCACAACCTGTTGAAAAAAAGTCTGAGCCATCACGTAAGCCTGAAGAAAATTTATCGAAAATGGCATATGTAATTCAGTTGGGGAGCTTTTCGCATAGTGCGAATGTAAAATCGCTACAAGCTAAACTAAGTGACAAAGGGTTTAAAACCTTTACCCGTCCAGTTAAAACACCAAATGGTACTTTAACCAAAGTTTTTGTGGGTCCGTCGCTTGATAAAGCCCAGCTTGAGAGCAAACTCCCTGAATTAAAAGCACTTACTAAACTTAACGGAAAAGTTACCCAATTTGAAGTAGCAAAATGATCTGGCATTTAGTGCTGACCTCTTATAGAATGCGCCCCAAATTAACGACTAGTTGGTTCATATGATCTGGGTTGATTACGCCATCTTTGGCATTATTGCACTGTCTACTATTATCGGTTTAATTCGTGGCTTTATAAAAGAAGCAATGTCTTTGGCTGTGTGGGCTGGCGCATTTATCATATCTAGCTTGTTTTACCAATATTTAGCATCATTCCTAACAAGTATTTCTGAACCCCTTTTAAGAAATGCAGCGGCCATTGCCATATTATTCTTTGCGACGCTATTGTTAGGCGGATTGTTAAACTACCTTCTAGGTGAACTTGTACAACGTACTGGTTTGTCTGGCACAGACCGTGTCTTCGGCATTGTCTTTGGTGCACTTCGTGGCGTGTTGGTCGTGAGCGCGTTACTCTTCTTTCTTGATGCTTTTACTGGTGCACCCAATACGCACTGGTGGGGTAACTCTATTTTGATCCCAGAATTTGGCTTTGTTGTTGAGTGGTTTTTTTCATACCTCGAAAATAACTCTAGCTTTTTAAATTCGGTCAACCGTTAATCACCGAGGAAAAATTTCATGTGTGGTATCGTTGGAATAGTCGGAACATCTCCTGTAAATCAGGCGATTTATGATGGCTTAACTGTTTTGCAACACCGTGGTCAAGATGCCGCGGGCATCATTACCATTGAAAACAACACCTTTAGTTTACGCAAAGCAAATGGCTTAGTGAAAGATGTATTTCACACCCGTCATATGAAGCGTTTACAAGGCACTATTGGTATCGGCCATGTACGCTATCCGACAGCAGGTTCTTCTAGCTCGTCTGAAGCGCAGCCGTTCTATGTTAACTCACCGTTCGGTATTGCTTTAGCACACAACGGTAACTTAACCAATGCAGAGCAGCTTAAAGATCAATTGTTCTGTGAAGCACGTCGCCACGTTAACACAACCTCAGATTCTGAAATTTTACTTAACATCATGGCTCATGAATTAAGTAAACCAAATAAACTACATCTTGACCCTGAAGATATTTTTAACGGTATCACCGAAGTTATAAATAAAGTTCAAGGCGGTTATGCCACCATCGCTATGGTAATTGGCCATGGTATTATCGCGTTTCGTGACCCAAATGGTATTCGTCCATTAGTGTTTGGTAAACGTGAAACTGCAAATGGCACCGAGTATATGTTTGCCTCTGAAAGCGTTGCGTTAAAAACCGATGGTTTTGAATTTGTGCGTGATGTCGCTCCTGGTGAAGCGATATATGTTACTGAAGGCGGTGAGTTTTACTCTCAAACATGCGCAGATAAAGTATCTTACTCGCCATGTATCTTTGAATTTGTTTACTTTGCACGTCCAGACTCAAATATCGATCGCATGTCTGTTTACGCTACACGTGTAAATATGGGCACTAAGCTTGGCGAAAAAATTGCTCGCGAATGGGCTGATAAAGATATTGATGTTGTTATTCCAATCCCAGAAACATCATGTGATGTGGCATTGGAAATCGCCCGCGTACTTAATCTGCCATATCGCCAAGGGTTTGTTAAAAACCGTTACATTGGCCGTACGTTTATCATGCCTGGTCAGGAAATGCGTAAAAAGTCAGTACGTCAAAAGCTCAATGCAATTGACCGTGAGTTTAAAGGTAAAAACGTATTACTAGTTGATGACTCGATTGTACGTGGCACTACTTCAGCACAAATTGTTGAAATGGCGCGTGAGTCTGGTGCTAAAAACGTTTACTTTGCTTCTGCTGCACCTGAAATTCGCTTTCCGAACGTGTATGGTATTGATATGCCATCTGCGGCTGAGTTGATTGCCCATGGACGTGAAGTTGAAGATATCAATGCAAGCATTGGCTCTGATGGTTTGATTTTCCAATCGTTACCTGATTTGATTGCTGCCGTAGCGCAGGAAAACCCAGAAATTACACGATTTGAAACATCAGTATTTGATGGCCAATATATTACCGGTGGTATCGATCAGAATTATTTGAATCGTATTGAACAGCTGCGTAATGATTCGGCAAAAAGTAGTCGTGAAAGTGCCATGTCTTCTGGTTTAGAGTTACATAATCAAGAAGAAAACGGCTCAGATTAATCTCTGCCTAGCGAAATAAAAAAGGAGCTAAATTTAGCTCCTTTTTTGCGAAGGAAAGAAAATAATAACACTACTATATACTACATTTTACAGCTTCTAACGTTGAACTAGGTATCATGTAAAGGTTGGACTTACGATACCGTTGGTCCACAATATGGCGGTGACAGCTAAAATAATCACCAGTAAAATTAGTCCGCAAGTTACCACAGAGCTTGCGTAAATAAAGCCACGCTCTTGCGGTATATGCATCAAAATGGGCACACCGGTATACAGCAAGTAGACCGAATAGCCTAAAGCGACCAAACCCACACATACAACAAACCATAGTTCTGGCCAAAATGCCGCTAGTGCAGACATAAATACTGGTGTTGAAGTATACGCTGCAAGTTCTAAGGTTTGGGTAAAGGTTGGTTCTGCACCAAAAGTAACAGCCATCCAATGTGCTAAATAAGCCAGCGCAAACACACCTACAATTAAAGCGCCATACATAGCTGCAGCAATCAGTATTGCACTATCGTGGGTTAAAAATACCGGATTACCAGCCCCGATACTCCAGCCCAAATAAACTGATGAGTAATAACCCATTGCAGATGGAAACAACGCTATCAGTAATATATGTGATAGGCTATATGTTAAGCTCTCGTGGCGGTTATCTATTGTTTGCCACTCTTCGAGTGGATGGGCATATATGCCCCAAAGATGGTTTAGTATCATAATTGTGTGCCCCATGAAAAGGA
>NZ_VXCS01000047.1:0-9634 GCF_052850545.1 Pseudoalteromonas sp. 1181_04 | reverse complement strand
GTTCTAGGTTCTAGGTTCTAGGTTCTAGGTTCTAGGTTCTAGGTTCTAGGTTCTAGGTTCTAGGTTCTAGGTTCTAGGTTCTAGGTTCTTCAATACAGTTGCAAACTAAATATACATGGTAAACTTTTCCTAGCGCCTATTTCTTCCTAGCGCCAAAAACCTTTATTTTTTACCATGCCTCGCTAGTCGCTCTAGCTTTTCTTTTAGTGACGGTGGTGCGCTTTGTGCAATCGCATTAAGGTAATCAGCGGTTTGTTCACTCATAGCTAATTTATTCGCGGGAGTGGCGTTAGCTGTTTTTAACGCATTATTTGGACTTAATCGTTGGCTGGCTTGTGGGTTAGCGGTAATTTTGATTTGCCCAAGTTCTGCCATACCGGCACTACGAAAGTGTGACAGCATATCCATTTTTAAGTAGTTTAAACGCAGTGCTATAGGTGCAGATACCGCCTCAATCATCAGCGTACCATCGCGATAATTACTAACGCGACATTTTCCACCTAAATTAGCGCCCAAAAATTCACTTAACAACGTTTGTTGTTTATCTAATGCTTGGCTTTTACCTGCATACGACGACAATCGACCACTCAGGCCAGCCATAATATCGTTTAAAGGTTTTGGCGCGAACCTATCTTTAGCCATGCAAAACACCAAAAGTTACATTGAAGAGACTGAGTTTAATTGAATGCAAAGGTTAAAGCTACCTCGAGAAATGAAAGATACGGGGTAATAGGTATTAGGTATTAGGTTAAAGGCAGAGATTAGCTACACCTGAAATCTAATGACTGATGGTTCAATACAAACGCGCGGCATAAAGCCGCGCCTAAGCTTTAAAATATAGGAACCAGATCTTAAAGCGCAGGTCCTAGTCACTTCCCTAGTACCCTTGCCTTCCTAGCACCTTTGACCTTTTAGCGGTGGCAAGCCACTCGCCTACAAGTAATTAATTAAACACCAGAGTACAACTTAACTCCCGTAGGCGTTGAGCTTGCTGACGCACAAACACCGAGCCACACTTAAAACGCGGTGGCAAGCCACTCGCCTACAAGTGATTAATTAAACATCAAAGTAAATTTAACACCCGTAGGCGTTAAGCTTGTTGACGCACAAACTCCGAGCCACATTTTAAAACGCGGTGGCAAGCCACTCGCCTACAAGTGATTAAACATCAAAGTTAAATTTAACACCCGTAGGCGTTGAGCTTGCTGACGCAAAAACACCAGAGCACATTTCAAAACGCGGTGGCAAGCCACTCGCCTACAAGTGATTAATTACACACCAGAGTAAAATTTAACACCGAGATAAAATTTAACACCCGTAGGCGTTGAGCTTGCTGACGCACAAATACCACGCCACATTTTAAAACGCGGTGGCAAGCCACTCGCCTACAAGTGATTAAACATCAAAGTTAAATTTAACACCCGTAGGCGTTAAGCTTGCTGACGCAAAAACACCACATTTTAAAACGCGGTGGCAAGCCACCCACTCGCCTACAAGTAATTAATTAAACATCAAAGTAAAATTTAACACCGAGATAAACTTTAACACCGTAGGCGTTGAGCTTGCTGACGCAAAAACACCGAAACAATATTGAGTATCTCGCCTGCAAGTGATTTAACACCGAGATAAACCTTAACACCGTAGGCGTTAAGCTTGCTGACGCAAAACACCACATTTCAAACGCGGTGGCAAGCCACTCGCCTACAAGTGATTAATTAAACATCAAAGTAAACTTTAACACCGTAGGCGTTGAGCTTGCTGACGCAAAAACACCACATCTTGAAACGCGGTGGCAAGCCACTCGCCTGCATAAGCATATACACAAAAGGTTAATGCCAGGCAAATTGTACAAAACGTAGGAAATGGCTTTAACCATGAATTTTATAATCCCCGCATCATAAAGCCTTCGAGTACCTTTAACCTCTAACCTTCTCTCTTCAACCTTTTAATTTGACATTTTTTATCCTAACCTTGTTTCTAATTTGTATAATTTAATCAACAAGGATCAACCATGAAAATTACCCATCATGGAGCGGTGAATGGGGTTACGGGGTCATGCCATCAGTTAGATTATGATCAACACTCATCGGTGTTGATTGACTGTGGGCTTTTTCAAGGGGAAGACGCCGGGTCAAGTTTAGCTATCAACTTTGATATCTCAACTGTCACTGCGCTGATTGTTACGCATTGTCATATTGACCACGTTGGCCGCATACCTTACTTATTTGCTGCTGGTTTCTCTGGCCCTATTTTTACTTCGAAGGCATCGGCAAGTCTATTGCCATTAGTGATTGAAGATGCACTTAAAGTCGGTGTAACGCGAGATCAAAAAATTATTAACGCCTGTTTAAGCTTACTTGCCAAGCGTATTGTCGCTATCGAATTTAATAGCTGGTTTGACTTACCAACCACCAGCAACAAGCCCACCGCGAAAGCTCGCTTACAGCGTGCCGGGCATATTTTAGGCTCCGCCTATGTTGAAATAGATATAGGAAAAAAACCGAATTCCCATCGCGTGGTATTTTCTGGTGACCTAGGAGCGCCGCATACTCCGCTACTACCTTCCCCAAAAGCGCCTTACAAAGCCGATACTTTAGTGATCGAATCAACCTATGGTGATAAAAACCATCAAGGCCGAAAAGAACGCACGCAAACACTGAAAAAGGTGATTGAAAAAGCCGTTGCCGATAATGGCATTGTATTAGTGCCAGCGTTTAGCATTGGCCGTACGCAAGAGTTACTGTACGAACTGGAGCAAATAATTCACAACGCAGCTAAAAATTCACCATGGCAAAATATAGAGGTTATTGTTGACTCCCCTATGGCAGCTAACTTCACCACAGAGTATCGAAAATTTAAAACCCTCTGGGACGATGAAGCAAAAAAACGCTTAGCCAAAGGTCGTCATCCATTAAACTTTGCGCAGTTGCATACTATCGACAGCCACCAAGAGCATATTGCCGTAATTAATTACCTAAGCAAACGCAAACAACCCGCAATTATTCTTGCCGCTAGTGGCATGTGCACCGGCGGACGAATTGTGAATTACCTAGAGCGATTTTTACCTGATGAAACTACCGATGTGATTTTTGTTGGCTACCAAGGCCGTGGCACGCTCGGCCGAGATATTCAAACCTATGGACCAAGTAATGGTTATGTGCATATTAATAACCATAAAATCACCATTAACGCAGCAGTACACACAATCAGCGGCTACAGTGCTCATGCAGATCAAAACGGCTTAATAAAATTTGTAACAGGTATGCGTAAAAAGCCCAGCCATATAAAAATAGTCCATGGCGATGATGATGCAAAACAGGCATTAGCCCAAGAGTATCGAGAGGTACTAGGAGAAGGAGTTAAAATTGAAATTGGGGAATCGTTGACGAGCTTCGAGTAGCGGGCTACGAGCAGCCCGGTGTTAAATTTAGTCTAATTCCTAGTCTTTAACCTTTTCATTATTCTGTGTAGCACAGGTTGTGAGATTCTCATGAGCTTTTGATTACATAGATCAATTTCCCAAGCATTCTCCCAATTACTTCGCACTCATTTAATGCGAACTATGTTTGCTCGTGATTGATATAACCAAGCTCAAAAACAATCATAAGCTGCGTTTTTAATTCTCCTACAGAGCCTTTTGCCACAGAAAGAAAATACGCTCTTTCTTTATCGGAATAGCGCTCATAACCTTCCGCTATATTACTCGGAACAGAAACAGCACAGCGACACATTTGATCTTTAAGCCCAAAATCTCGTAAATCATTGAAAACTTGATATACAAATAAACTTAATGAAAAAGATTTCTTCCATACATCTAAATTTTCATATTTCATCACCCCTCCTGGGTTGCTACTCCCTTTCGAAAACGACTAAATAACAATGGAACTATAATTTAACTGCAGGACGTAATATATCACCTCGCAGAACAACCCAGAACCTAATTACTATAATCAGCGGCTACGATGATACGTAGCCCGCAACTCGAAGCTCGAAACCTCAGACATCTAAATTTTACACTGCCTTTAAATGACTTGGTTTTTTAGGGTTAACTAACTCTGCAACAAAGCTTGTAAAGTCAGCGCCTAGGTTTTCATCACGCATGCTGTATTCAACAATCGCTTTTAAATAACCTAATTTGTCACCACAGTCATGAGCCCGGCCGCTCATATGAAATGCTTCAACCGTTTCAATTTTCATAAGCATATCAATAGCGTCGGTTAGTTGTATTTCACCACCTGCGCCAACCGGAGTTTTATCAAGTAATTGCCAAATAGTTTTTGACAGCACATAACGACCAACTACAGCAAGGTTTGATGGCGCGTCACCAACACTTGGTTTTTCAACCATTGTTTTGATTTTCGCACTTTCACCCGCAGTAATTACAGCGCCATTTATATCAGCAATGCCGTATTTACATACATCTTGCTCAGGTACGGGTTCAAGCATAATTTGGCTTGCTGATGTTGCTTTAAAACGTGCAATCATTGCCGCTAAGTTTTCAGTTTTTTGATCTGCAGTATAAGCATCAAGTATTACATCAGGCAGTAAAACTACAAAATCTTCATCACCAATGATTGGCTTAGCACACAACACTGCATGACCCAAACCTTTAGCTTCACCTTGGCGCACATGTAAAATAGTTACATCAGGTGGGCAAATAGAGCGCACTTCATCAAGTAACTTTCGCTTTACGCGTTTTTCAAGTGTCGCTTCAAGTTCAAAGCTAGTATCAAAATGGTTTTCAATCGCATTTTTAGAGCTATGAGTAACAAGCACAATTTCTTTAATACCCGCTGCAACGCACTCATTCACTATGTATTGAATAAGTGGCTTATCAACCAGTGGGAGCATTTCTTTTGGGATTGCTTTAGTCATTGGTAACATACGTGTACCAAGTCCAGCAACTGGGATAACAGCCTTCATAGTTAGTCCTTTATTTAATATTTAATTTAACTTAATCTAACAACACAAAGCTTTATCGGAAGTGAATGTATTCGGGCTTCGAACAACGAGTTCCTAGCTCCTAGTCACTTCCCTAACACCAAGTACCGTTGTCTTCCTAGCACCTTTAACCTTTGACCTGTTCGCGGTGGCAAGCCACTCGCCTACAAGTAAGTGATTTAACATCGAGGCAAACTTTAACACCGTAGGCGTTAAGCTTGCTGACGCGTGTTTATTAACATCTTTATCTTCTCGCCTAAGGTAAAATGTAAAAACGTAGGAAATGGCTTTAGGCCTGTTCGCGGTGGCAAGCCACTCGCCTACAAGTAATTAATTAAACACCAGAGTAAAATTTAACACCCGTAGGCGTTAAGCTTACTGACGCAAAAACACCACACCACATTTTGAAACGCGGTGGCAAGCAACTCGCCTACAAGTAATTAATTAAACACCAGAATACAATTTAACACCGTAGGCGTTAAGCTTGCTGACGCAAAAACACCACACCACATTTTAAAACGCGGTGGCAAGCCACTCGCCTACAGGTAATTAATTAAACATCAAAGTAAATTTAACACCGAGACAAACTTTAACACCCGTAGGCGTTGAGCTTGCTGACGCACAAATACCACACCAAATTTTGAATATCGCGGTGGCAAGCCACTCGCCTACAAGTAATTAAACACCAGAATACAATTTAACACCGTAGGCGTTAAGCTTGCTGACGCATGTTTATTCACATCTTTATCTTCTCGCCTAAGGTAAAATGTACAAAACGTAGGAAATGGCTTTAGCCATGAAGTTTATAAACCGCGCGGCATAAAACCGCGCCTACGCTTTAAAACATAGTAGCTAGGTTTTAGGCTCTAGGTCCTAGTCACTTCCCTAGCACCTTTAACCTTTAACCTTTAACCTTTAACCTTTAATCTTTAATCTTTAATCTTTAATCTTTAATCTTTAATCTTTAATCTTTAACTATTACTTAATCACTACCAAATAAATCGCGCGTATAAACTTTATCTGCAATATCACTCAGCTCTTCAACCATACGGTTGGAAACAACAACATCTGAAAGCTGTTTAAACTCATTAAGATCTTTAATCACACGTGAATTGAAAAATGCTTCATCTTTTAAAGCTGGCTCATATACGACAACTTCAATCCCTTTCGCTTTAATGCGCTTCATAATCCCTTGGATTGCAGATGCTCTAAAGTTGTCTGACCCCGTTTTCATAACTAAGCGATACACGCCAACTATTTTAGGGCTGCGCTTAATGATTGAGTTCGCAATAAAATCTTTACGGGTAGTGTTGGCGTCAACAATAGCGCCAATCATATTATTTGGCACATCTTTGTAGTTAGCTAACAACTGCTTAGTATCTTTTGGTAAACAATAACCACCATAACCAAATGAAGGATTATTATAATGGTTACCAATACGAGGATCTAAGCTTACACCTTGTATAATTTGCTTCGCATTTAAGCCATGGCTCTCAGCGTAGCTATCGAGCTCATTAAAGTACGCTACACGCATTGCAAGATAGGTATTTGAGAATAACTTGATTGCTTCGGCTTCTGTAGAGTCAGTAAACAGAACCTCAATATCTTGCTTTATAGCACCTTGAGCCAATAAATTAGCGAACGTTTTTGCGCGTTCACTTTGCTCACCGACAATAATGCGAGATGGATACAAATTGTCATGCAATGCTTTACCTTCACGTAAAAATTCTGGCGAAAATATTACATTATCAGTGCCAAGCTTTTCTTTAATCGACTGTGTATAACCTACTGGTACAGTTGATTTAATGACCATAGTCGCCGTTGGGTTAATTCTTATTACATCTTTAATAACCGACTCAACACTATTGGTATTAAAATAGTTTGTTTCAGGATCATAATCAGTCGGTGTAGCAATAATTACAAATTCAGCGCCAACCAGTGCTGACTCTTTATTTGTAGTCGCGGTAAAATTTAATTGCTTATTTTGTAAAAAATCACTTATTTCAACGTCAACAATGGGTGATTGCTTGTCTTTTAAAAGTGCAACTTTATTTTCGTCGATATCAAGGGCAACAACCTTATTGTGTTGCGCAAGTAACATAGCATTAGACAGGCCAACATAACCCGTGCCAACAACAGCAATTTTCATTTTAAATTCCTTAAACGTCTTATTTAAAGCATCTTAGTACAAAGGCATATCGCCTAATACCTAGAGGCTTTCATCCAATTTTTTAATTCACATCACAATATATGATTACAACAGTTTAAAACTAAAAGGTGTCAGGCTAAATCTAACCCCAGTAGGAACTAGCTTCCCTAGTGCCTAATCACTCCCTAGCTCCTGCCTTTAATCTCTACCTCTGTGAACTCCGTGCCCTCAGTGGTGAATAAATCATTTAAAAATTTTTTACCACCGAGTACACCAAGGCGCTTCGAGCTACACCGAGAAGGCAAAGTTAAGCCTAGCACCTAGTCTTTTACCTAGCCCCTAGTACCTTTAACCGTCCCCTACCCCTTCAAATTAACCACATTCGCTTGAGGAGTACTTTCGAGCTGTTTGCCTTTTTTAGCATTCCATACCAAATCACAGATACCATCCGTTGGGTTAAATCCCGTTGGGGCGTCGAGTAACAATTGGCGGATCATTTCGTGGTCAAAGTTATGACAGGCAATGTCAAATGCTTCTAAAAACACTTTTAATTCAGGTAGCGGCAACA
Source organism: Pseudoalteromonas sp. 1181_04 (assembly GCF_052850545.1). Lineage (NCBI taxonomy): Bacteria > Pseudomonadati > Pseudomonadota > Gammaproteobacteria > Alteromonadales > Pseudoalteromonadaceae > Pseudoalteromonas > Pseudoalteromonas sp. 1181_04. The sequence goes on along the minus strand of NZ_VXCS01000047.1, from coordinate 1,976 downwards.
TAGCTTCATTTGCCGTCATAATTCGCTCATGTGGCGTTTCACCAACGTTATCACCGATTAATAACTCTTCGTAAAGCTTTTCACCTGGGCGCAGGCCGGTGCATAAAATTTCGATATCACCATGGGGGTTGGTTTTGTCTTTCACTTCAAGGCCTGAAAGGCGGATCATCTTACTGGCTAAATCTTTAATTTTTACCGAGTCCCCCATATCAAGTACAAATACATCACCACCTTTGCCCATAGAGCCGGCCTGAATTACCAATTGCGCAGCTTCCGGTATGGTCATAAAGAAACGGGTGATATCTTGGTGAGTAAGCGTAATAGGGCCACCTTCTTTAATTTGCCTGCGAAATAACGGCACCACAGAACCAGACGAGCCAAGCACATTACCAAAGCGCACCATACAAAAACGCGTACGATGTTCTTTACCTTTACTTTGCGCTAAACCTTGTAATACCAGTTCAGCCATGCGCTTAGTGGCGCCCATTACATTCGTTGGTCGCACCGCTTTATCGGTGGAAATTAATACAAAGGTTTCAACCTTTGCGTTAACGGCTGCTTTGGCTGCGTAGTAAGTACCAAATACGTTATTACGCACACCTTCAACCACATTATGCTCAACTAAAGGTACATGCTTATAAGCCGCTGCGTGGTACACCGTTTGTACACCAAATGCCATCATTACGGTTTCAATACGGTTAATACGTTGCACAGAGCCCATTATTGGGATTAGCTCTAAATCAATATGATTATTTGCTATGTACTCATTTAATTCTTTTTCAATAGAATACAAACCAAACTCAGAGATTTCAAATAACACCAGTTTTTTAGGTTGCTGCCTAACTATTTGCCTACACAGCTCAGAGCCAATAGAACCACCGGCTCCAGTAACCATCACTATTTTGCCAGTAATGTTGGCAGCCATAAGTTCTGGTTTTGGGGTAACTGGGTCACGGCCCAATAAATCTTCAATTTCAACTTCTCTAAATTCAGAAAGCTGCGCTTTACCTTCAACTACATCTGCCATACCAGGGATAGATAAAACTTTAATCGTTAATGGCTCTAGCTGCGCAAGTACTTCTTTGCGCCTTGCTCGGCTTGCACTTGGTAACGCTAACAATACTTTAGTAGCCTTGCCTTTATTAATCAGTTCATAAATATCTTTAAAACAAATTACCGGAATACCTTGAACGATAGACCCTTGTTTGCTTTGATCATCATCAATAAAAGCACGAACGTAATATTCTGGCCCGGCACCGAGTGCTGTTGCAAGCTGCCTTCCCGCTGAGCCTGCACCGTAAATAATAACCGATTCTTTATTTACGGTGGCCATTTTGCCGATCATCGCTCGCACTAAAATGCGCGAACCACCAACGGTAAGTAAACATAACCAAGCAAAAATAAATGGCATGGTACGTGGGATAGTAATACCCACAAAAAACGACAACAAGACTAAGCAAGCAGTAGTAATAATAGTACCAAGCACAATAGCCCAGAGCGCCTGCGAATTCATGTACCTTAATACAGCACGATATAAACCAAGATTGATAAATGCGATTAAACCAGTAGGAATTAACATTGCTAACAGCAGCCAATTACCCACCTCACTAAAAGGTGCAAGGCTGTCCAAACGCACTATAAGCGCAAGCCAAAATGCTGCGGCAATAAAAAGTGAATCAATAAATAAGGTGATAGCACGCTTTTTAGCGCGAGAAGCATTCAAAATAGACCGGATGAAACTATCCACAACAAGTTCCCTTTTCTTGTATTCTGTTGATTCGAAAAATAAAGAGCAAAACAGTAGCTCTTTAATTGTTAAAATTTTATCAATTATAACCCTAAATGAACAAAACAGCCACAAACCAATACATAATCATTAGTTATTGATTTTAATAAAAATAGAGGAGCTAGAAGCTCGGAGTTTTTCAAGTTAGTTGTCGCCTCAAGTTAAATTTTATGCCGCCCGCATTTCTTCT
>NZ_VXCS01000046.1:0-9656 GCF_052850545.1 Pseudoalteromonas sp. 1181_04 | reverse complement strand
CTTGATATAACCGAAGACACCAACCAAATACACGAAGCCGACAGGCTGACAAAAATAGTCTCTATTGATTATCAAATATATCGCCAAGAGGTTGAAAAAACACTCACCCCATTATTTGAAACCGACAGCGTACTTAAAAAAATCCGCAATGGCGAACAAGTAACCGAGGCCGACTTAGCACAATTAAGTTCGTTAGTGCATACGCAAAACCCAAGTGTTGATTTAAATACCTTAAAAGAGTTTTTTCCCGAATCAACCGCGACGCTCGATAAAATATTGCGTACCATAGTCGGTATGGACAAAAACGCCATAGAGCAGAGCTTTACTACCTTTGTGCAGCAAATACACACCCATGTAAATGCCAAACAACAGCGCTTTATTGGTATGTTAAAAAACCACCTAATTCGCCACGGCTCTATTGAAATAGCCCAGCTTTACGATGCACCGTTTACACAAATACACGACATGGGGCTTGATGGCGTATTTAGCCAGCAACAAGCCGACGTAATCGAGCAATTTATTAAGCAGTTTGACGTAAAACTAGGCAACAAAGCCCAAAGCGTCGAAAAGCAAATACACCTTTAATTTTATAAGCGCGTAATTTACTTCGCGATTAAACAGCACTAACTAGGATACACATTAATGATAACCGGACCTTTAAAAAGTAAAATCGATAAACTATGGGAAGAATTTTGGACAGGCGGAATAACTAACCCGCTTACCGTAGTAGAGCAAATTACTTTTTTAATGTACGCCCGTATGCTCGACATGAACGAGCAAGCCGACGAAAAACGTTTCGCGAGAACCAAAAAGCCGTTTAACCGCCGCTTTACCGACGCCGAGCAACATATTCGTTGGCAAAACCTGCGTCATTTAGGGGCTGAAGAGTTATACAAACTGGTTAAAGATGAGCTGTTTCCGTTCTTTTCAAAAACCTCAGACGACGTATCGCCAGAAGGCGCGGTATTTAACGAGTTTATGAAAGACACGCAATTGATGATCCAAAAGCAAAGCTTATTGGTAAAAGCCGTTGAAATGGTAAACGACTTACCCCTTGAAAACTCAGACACCAAAGGCGATTTATACGAATATTTGCTTAGTAAACTCACCACCGCAGGCATTAACGGCCAGTTTAGAACGCCGCGCCACATTATACGCGCCATGGTCGAAATGATGGACCCAAGCACCACCAGCCAAATTTGTGACCCATCAACCGGCACCGGTGGCTTTTTGTCGGTAAGTTACGAATACCTATTACAAAAATACACCTCAGTCGAGGGCATAGAGCGCGAGCCAGTGCTTGACGTAAATGGCAATATACAGCTTGATGACAGCGGCAAACCGCTTGAAAACCTTCTCTACTCAGGCGATTTAATAACCCCAGAGCAGCGCAACCACATAGATACAAACATGTTCAACGGCTTTGATTTTGACGCTACCATGCTACGCGTAGCCGCCATGAACTTAGTAATGCACGGCATTAAACAACCGGGCATTCATTATCAAGATACCTTAAGCCAAAACTTTAAAGAGCACTACCCGCAAAAGGCCAAAGAAGGGTACGACATAATACTCGCCAACCCGCCATTTAAAGGCAGCCTAGACGAAGAAGACGTATGCCCTGAGTTATTACGTAAAGTAAAAACGAAAAAAACCGAGTTGCTGTTTGTGGCCCTTATTGAGCGCATGCTAAAAGTAGGCGGGCAGTCGGCTACTATCGTACCCGACGGCGTATTATTTGGCTCATCAAAAGCGCACGTACAACTGCGCCAAATGCTGGTAGATAACAACCAGCTAGAAGCCGTAATTTCACTACCCAGTGGCGTGTTTAAACCCTACGCTGGTGTTTCAACCGCCATACTCATATTTACCAAAGGTGGCAGCACCGATCACGTATGGTTTTACGACGTACAAGCTGATGGTTTTAGCTTGGATGACAAACGCACTCCAATAAAAGCCAACGACTTACCAAGCCTAATCAGCGAATTTAAAGCTCGCGATAAGTCACAAGCAACAAGTGATACTAACGATAAAACCCAAAAGGCGTTTTGGGTCAGTAAAGATGAAATAGCCAGCAATAAATACGACCTATCAATCAACCGCTATAAAGAAGTAGTGTACGAAGAAGAAAGCTACGATCCGCCAAAAGAGATTTTAGGTAAACTAGTGAGCTTAGAAAACGAAATACTGGCTGATTTAAAAGAGCTGGAGGGGATGCTGTGAGCTGGCCTTTTGTAAAGTTGGGTGATGTTGCGCCTTCTAAACCGATTAAAAATCCTGTCATTATTGATGAAAAGCCTGTTTGGCAACTAAATTTAGATAAAGTTGAGTCGCAATCAGGGCTTGTGACTGAAAAAGTTTATGGCTTAGCTAAATCTGCAGGTTCTTCAACACATTGGTTTGATGAACGACATGTGCTTTATTCAAAATTACGTCCTTATTTGAATAAAGTCGTTTTACCAGATGAACAAGGATTAGCTACTACGGAACTGGTACCTTTATGTCCAGATGGGGAAAGGCTTGATAGGAAGTACTTAACCTATTACTTGCGATCAAATTGCTTTGTAAATTGGATTAGTGATCAAGTGGCTGGTGCAAAAATGCCTCGTGTTTCAATGAATATTTTTTGGAGTCATGAAATTCCACTACCACCACTGGACGAGCAAAAACGCATTGCCACAATTTTAGATAAAGCCAATGCCATCCGCCGCAAACGCCAACAAGCCATCAAACTCGCCGACGACTTTCTACGCAGCGTATTCCTAGACATGTTCGGCGATCCAGTGACTAACCCAAAAGGTTGGGAAGTTAGAAGTTTAAAAGATATATCAAAAATTCAAATTGGACCGTTTGGAACTCAACTGCATAAAGAAGATTATATTGAAGGCGGAATACCTTTAATAAACCCAACACATATAGTTAAGGGAAATATTGTTCCAAAAACAAGTTTGTCAGTATCTGATGAAAAGCATGGGTCTCTTCCTGAGTATCATCTGAAGGTTGGTGACATAATAATGGGCCGAAGAGGTGAAATGGGACGTTGTGCAATTGTTAGTGAAAAAGAAGCTGGATGGATGTGTGGAACAGGAAGCTTGTATATCAGACCGAATAAAATGGGTGTATTTTCAGAATATTTAAATAAATTACTTTCAAGCCAAGCGATTAAAAATCATCTGGAATCAGAATCGCAGGGAGCAACAATGCCCAATTTAAATAAAAATATTGTTGGGAATATCCAAATTCCTGTTCCAAGTGATGAAGTTTTAGGTGACTTTACTCGGCTAAAAGTGAAATTTCTCAAGTTGACAGAAACCTCGCAGAACTTTGCTAATGAAATGATTTTTGAGTCTCTAAGCCAAAAAGCCTTTGCAGGCGAACTTTAAGTTATAAAAAATAAGGAGGTTATATGGCATTTGATTTAAGTAACACACTCGTAGTAGGGATATCGGCTACTGCTTTATTTGATATGAGTGAATCAGACAAAATATTTAGTGAAGCTAAAAGTAAAGATCCCGACCAAGCGATTGAGCTATTTCGTGATTATATGCGAAAGCATGAAGATGAGCCTCTAAAACAAGGTACGGGTTATCCGCTGGTAAAAGCACTCTTGGGGCTAAATCAATATATGGAAAAAGAAGATAAATCACCTTTAGTTGAAGTGGTGGTGATGTCGCGAAATAGCCCCGATACAGGGCTCAGAGTTTTAAACAGTATTCGTCATGATAAGTTAAATATTACTCGCTCAGCATTTACTGCAGGTGAATCTGCCGCTGATTATGTAGAGGCATTTGATGTTGACTTATTTTTAACAACAGATGTGGCCGATGCACAACAAGTTATTGATTCAAAAAACTCTGCAGCTGCAATTTTGAGAGAACCACCCAAAGCAGGCTCCGATATACCTGATGGACAAGTACGTTTAGCGTTTGATGGTGATGCAGTCTTGTTTTCAGATAAAAGCGAGCTGGTATATAAAACGCAAGGGATGGATGCATTCCACGCTCAGGAAGATGCTATGCAAGATACCCCAATGGAAGAAGGGCCTTATGCCACGCTTTTAAAAAAATTAGCTAAGCTACAAGAACGTTTACCCATGCGAGTTGAATATTCTCCTATAAGAATAGCGATTGTGACCGCACGAAATAGCCCGTCAGAAATGCGTGTAATTAAGACGCTGAGAGCGTGGGGAATCTATGTTGACGAAGCTTTTTTTCTTGGCGGGTTAGAAAAAGGGAAAGTGTTAAAAGCATTTAAACCCCATATTTTCTTCGATGATCAAGATGTACATCTTGAAGCCGCAGCAAACTTAGTTCCATCAGGAAAAGTACCGTACTTAAGTGAATCTGAATTAGCAAAATAAAGAGCTAGATAACTGTTGATTTAATTATATTTTAGTAGGCGAAAATGAGTATAAAGAGAGTTAAACCCGTTAAACAAGGTGACTTAGATGGCGCATGTGGCTTTTACGCCATTGTGAATGCGCTTAAAACACTTGAGCCAGATCTAAATGAGAATGAATTATTTACCCAAGTTATTGGCAGTTACATGGTAGATGGTGATTTTAAAAATTTTTTTGAAGGGACAAGGCGCGGGTCTATAAAAAATACGCTTAGCCGTGTTATTGAATATATTAATAATCGGTATGATTTATTCGATGATAAAACCAATGAGCTATACAAACTCAAATTTACAATCCCGTACTGGTACAAAGATACACCTCGAACACGGAAGAAAGTGTTGGAAAAAATAAATCAAGCTGATAATGGTAAAAATATGGTGTGTATTATTGGTTATGAGCATGAACACGGCGGGCATTGGTCGGTTGTTAAAAAAATATCAGCAAAAGGAATGCATATGGTAGATTCATCCTACGAAAAGCCAATTATTCCATTAGACGAAACTAGAGTAGATGGCAATCAAAAACCAAGTAAATCTAAGCCTTATAAATTAGATTCAGATGATATCTTTATTATTGAAAAAGCCTGGCTAAGTGAACTTGTTAATAAGTAAAAACCTATGAAACTACAACTTTGCGCCTCAAACGCACTTAATAAATACCTAAAAGCTGATTTACCTCGCTTGCCACATGAACTCGGTAAACAAGCTGGGGTAAACACCCTCATTAGCGATAAAAATTACTTTAACTGGCAATTACAGATAATTGATAACAGCTATAAATCTCGTGAGAAACAATTATCGCTCGTGAAGCGAATAGCCATTTTACGTTTATACCAATTAGTTTAAAGATGAATATTAAAAGATAAGATAGGGAGTTTCTGTGATTTTTAAAGATATAAAACCGGGTTTAATATACGTAGAACTACAAAGCGTAATTAAGGATTTGATTAACACGATTGATGCATCGGAAATCGAAACTACAGATAAGGAAATAGCCACATTTAGCCGCAATTTACTTAATGAGTTAGATGCTAACATTGCGAGCGAGTTAGATAAGCTAAAAGCTAACTCAGAGTGGGATACGTTTACAGTCGCGTTTTATGGTGAAACAAATGCAGGTAAATCGACCATTATTGAAACGCTGCGCATTTTACTAGCTGAACCTCAAAAAGTTTCCTCACAAAATAAGTTTAAAGAACTTGTGACCTCATTAAAGATCGATAGCGCTTCATTTGAAAAAATTAACCAAGAAATAGTCGAGCTTAAAGATAATAAAATTGTACTTGAGCAAAGTTTGAATAGTGTTAAAGACAAAAGTGATGAGCAGCTTGCCTGTCTTAATAACGAACTAACTACGCTTAATAAAACAATAGAATCTAAGCTTGCAGCGTTTAATATCTTTCAACAAATTTGGCACTTTTTTAGTAAGCTTCCTGAAGATGCACAATTAGTTACTAAACAAAAGCAATTTGAAAGTACAAAGTTAATACTTGAGGATAATGTTGCCCAAGCAGAAAACGAAGTTACTGATAATAACGAACGTTATGACGCTGCATGTTTGAAACTAGAGCATATGGAAGGCGAGTTAGAAAAGTTAGCGCCTTATGCTGACGGGGCTATTATTGGTGATGGCCGTTCTGATTTTACTTTAGACAGCCAATCTTACTTAATGCAAGGAGATGAAAGTCACTTTACTGTTTTAGATGTGCCAGGTATTGAAGGTAAAGAAGAAAAAGTAGGGGAAAGTATTTGGAGTGCAGTACACAAAGCGCATGCTGTATTTTATGTAACTTCTAAAGCGGCTGCACCTCAAACAGGTGATGATAAAAACAAAGGTACGTTAGAAAAAATAAAAGAACATTTAGGTGACCAAACCGAAGTTTATAGTATTTACAATAAACGTATTACTAACCCTTTGCAGCTGCAAAAAAGTCAGCTTGTTAGTGAAAGTGAACTAGCCAGTTTAGCTGAGCTTGACGTTAAAATGACGGAGCAATTGGGCGAAAACTACCAAGGTACTAAAAGTGTATGTGGTTTAGTGGGTTACCTTGCTGCTGCAAACTGCTTAGTAGCGGGCTCAGCAGATCATAAACGTCAAGAAAAGTTTTTGAAGGATAATAACGAACAGCATTTATTGGATTACTGCGGGTTTACTGACTTAAAACAGTTTTTAGTTAGCGATTTAATAAAAGACTATAAAGTTAAAATCATTAAAGCCAACTTTAACAAAGCAAACCAAGTTTTAAAGGGAGCAAGTAGCAGTATTTCGGCTTTACGTGATGAAAAATTTGAACCCTTATATACGAAATTAAATAAAGAGATAGGCTCTGCTTCAGAGCAGTTAGACTTTGCTTTAAGTAGCTTAAAAAGCAGGTTATTAACTTCAGTTGGTGAGAGTGTTAATACCTTCAAGTCAACAGTGCGTAAATCTGTTTATTCTGAAATTGAAGATGATATTAGCAATGATGATTTTAAATACGAACTTAAAAGAGTGATTAGTCGAGCACAAAGTCAGTTTGATGAAAGCTTGCCTGAGGATATAAATAGCCACATTAATGAGTTTGCTGAAGAAGTTAATGGTATTGTGAATCGTTTTCAAAAACATACTAATGAGTTATTTAGTGCTTATTCATCTTTTGAAACAAGGGGTTTTGATATTAATTTTGATTTATCTAAAAATATAGATAATGGCGTAAATGTAGTAGGAATAATTAGCTCAATTGTAGGTGGAGTTGTACTTGCTATATCAGGTGCTGGCATAGCTGCAATCGCGCTTGGTGCTGTGGGGCTGGTCTTCTCTATTTATAAGTCAGTGCGCAGCATGTTTAATTCAAGTTATAAAATATCACAGCAAAAAAAATCTGCGGATGAAAATATTAACAATATAACGAAAGAACTTCAAAACACAGCAAATACAAATATAGATAATGCATTTAAAGATCTTGAAGAAAAAATTGATACCATAAAGCTTTCTTTGAAGACTCCAATTGAACACACCGCATTAATAAATAAGATACTTTCAATTTCAATTGAAAAGCTACATAAAACATCTAGACAGTTAGACAAGGAATTATAATGGAAACAACATTAAAAACGTTTAATACTCAAAAAGAGAGCACGCTTAATATATTAAACCAGTTACATGCTTTCTTGCTTCAGGGTGAAGGGCTGGGCATAAACATTGACCCATCATTAGTTAATAAATTAGATACGGCAATTAAATCGCTCTCTGATGATAATTTAAAAATAGCTTTAATAGGTGGCTTTTCTGAAGGTAAAACATCAATCGCTGCTGCATGGATGGAGCGCTTAGATCAATCCACAATGAATATTAGCCAACAAGAATCGTCTGATGCGGTGTCGGTTTACAATGTTAGTAATGGACTTCAGTTAATTGATACACCTGGGCTTTTTGGTTTTAAAGAAAAAATAAATGCAGATAGCTCGGCAATAGAAAAATACAAAGACATTACTAAAAAATATGTGAGCGAAGCACATTTAGTTTTATATGTAATGAATTCGACTAACCCCATTAAAGACAGTCATCAAGAAGACTTACAGTGGTTATTTAGAACGCTAAATATACTACCAAGAACAGTATTTGTACTAAGCCGCTTTGATGAAGTGGCCGATGTTGAAGATATAAATGAATACAATGAAAATTTACATGTAAAAAAAGAAAATGTAGTTAACCGCTTAAAAGATTTAATAAACCTTGAGCAAGATGAAGCTGATAGTTTATCTGTTGTTGCGGTTGCTGCTAACCCTTTTGATATGGGAACTGAGTATTGGCTTGATAATCTTGAAAAGTTTAAACAGCTATCTCACATTGAGTCGTTGCAAGCTGCTACAAATGAAAAAGTAGCCAGTAATGGGGGCGTTGAAAGTATTGTTGTTGAGGCAAAAAATAGCATTGTTAGAGATGTACTCAATGAAGAGTTACCGCTGGCCATTGAAAACGATAAAAAGCTAGGCCAAGAGGTTGATAAAATGCTTGATGTTGTAGATACAATGAAAGCAAAATTAACTAAAACTCAAGGTTTAATTTCTGATTCTCGTGTGGGCTTGCGTGACTTTTTAGCTAGCTACTTTGCAGACTTAATTTTGCAAGTTCAAGGTACTGACTTAGACACATTTAATCAGTTTTATCAACGAGAAGTAGGTGAGAGGGGGGTTGTTATTTCATCACGGTTACAAAGTGAGTTTGACCGCTACCTACGCTCTGCCAATTTAGAAGTTAAAAGTATGGAATCAAGCTTTACGCAAGAGGTAAATCATTTTAATGATGCTGTGCTTGGTTACGGTAAGCAAGGGGTCGATTTTTTAGTAAAAAGTAATGTTATTAATAATACCTCTGTAATTGCAGCAAGAGATGGAGTAAAAAGCCTTGCTAGCTTAGTGGGAATGGATTTATCTAAATTACTTAAGTTTAAACCTTGGGGAGCAGTAAAAGCGGCTAATGCTATGAATGGTGTGCTTGCAGTTGCGGGTATTGCCCTTGAAGTATGGGACAGCTATAAAGAGACCAAAAAACAAGATGAATTTCAAAAAGCTGTAAAAGAAATGGTGGATAACTTTAATAATCAACGAAAAGAACTTTTAGAGCTAGTAGATGGCGATGAATTTGTTTCGAAGTTTTTTCAGTCGTTTATTGATCTTGAAAAAGGAGTTACTGAGCTGGAAGCTAATTTAGCTGGGCGTACTGAGCAGCGTGATAACTTTCATAAATGGCGTATGACAGGTGAAAAAATTAAGCAAGAATTTGAAACGTTATAATTGTAAAAAATTTAGCTGATTGCAAAAGCATATCAAAAGCGATGTATTATATGCATCGCTTTTTTTGTCTTTTGGATGAAAACACCTAACTTGGGTGTGTTTTTATTGGTTTTTAGATTGTGTGGATTCGCTATTAATGTCGGGAGGCGTGGCTTCGCCACTTAACCGACCTACGTAAACGTTGGAAATAATAAGAGTTAAACATTTGGGAAATCATATCTCATTTTGCCTAAGCGCCTCAAATGCGCTTAATAAATAAGCTGGGGTAAATACGCTAATTAGTGATCGCGATAATTTTAACTGGCAATTGCAGATAATTAATAACAGCTATAAATCCCGTGAAAAAACAATTATCGCTTGTGAAGCGAATTGCCGTTTTGCGTTTTTTATACTGGTTAGTTTAAAGCTAACACAAGAGGAATTAACTCAGCGCTTAGCGTATGAATGGCAATTAATAATGGCAGAAACACTTGAGGTATACC
>NZ_VXCS01000045.1:0-19017 GCF_052850545.1 Pseudoalteromonas sp. 1181_04 | reverse complement strand
TGTTTCAAGAGGTTGTTTTGTCTAATATAACTGAAGAAGTTATTTTGCGAGGTACTTGGAAGTATGCGGACGTTGTTTTAAAAGACGTTGTAATCGTTAAAAGTAACTTCAAAGCTGGTTCAGGAGATTATCAAGACTGTGCTGATATTAGAGACGACCAATTTGGCATATTTTATGGAGTTCGTGTGGGCGAATATTTAAATAAAAGCCCCTTCCATGGTGGAGACTATTTCACATTAGAGGAAGCTAAAGAATATGCTAGTAAAGTTTGTTCGGGACTTGAATGGCTATGAAACATAACAAAAAAATTAAAGCGGACATTGCCAAGAGCGGGCAACGCTGCTTAATTTGGCGTTATACGAATTGCGAGTAGGTCTTCAATTCAATCAAATCAGTAGACTTTCATATTAGGATTTTGAATGCTAAAAATTGTAGACACGTCAATCCAAGATTGGGCCTCAAGGTTTATAGAAACCGCTAATGATGTGGATCAGTTAATTTTACCCGCATCTGTAAGTCCTGCAGAGCTTGCTAATTACGTGTCAGCCATAGCAAATGACAATGGCGGCTATATATTACTAGGGGCATATTCGGAGAAAGGCTACGGATCTGGTTTTCAAAATGTAGCTAGTGAACTGGTTGAAAACTGCTTGCAGCTTCTTGAAGGCGTTGAGATAAAATGTAGTAATCATCAGGTAAGATTTCAGAACATTTATTTGCTTGAGATTGGGAAGAGTGAATCTCTGGCGTTTGCCGATGGTAGCCCTTATGTGATGAAAAGTGGAAAACCGACACTGATTCCTGAAAGGCAGCTTATCGAAAAGTTAGGGTTAGGAATCGATTCGTCGTTAATAAATATGATCTCAGAGCAAATTACTAAGCAGTCCGAAAAAGTAGATTATTTAAGTGAAGAGCTAAAAGAAAAAAGTAAGCTAAAAAATCAAGTTCCCGGCTTGCTGGTTGGTGGTTTTATAGGTTGGCTGCTTTCTACGTTATTAAATAGCTTGCTAAATGTTGTTGGCTAAGGTGAGAATTCGTATAACAAACAAAGGCATTTGACGCGTACCGCGCAGCTGCTTTGAGCTTTATAACCCTCTGTCATGTCGGAGTAATTTTGAGTAGATGTATTTTTAAAGATCAAACCTTAGGGCAGTATGATTTTGGCTTACAGCAAATTGAAATTAACAATAAGGGTAATGGTAAGTCCGTTGAAGATATTGAAAGAATAATCAACACAAAGAACCTCAATACTCTTAGTAATACTGAACTTGAGATATTTAAAACGTATAAACACGAATCTACTCATTTATTAGATGGTACTTCAACTCTGTGGGGGATGGAATACACCTGTAGAATGTATAATTGGTTTAATAACCCAACTGAAGCGTATTTAAAAGTAATCTCTTTAAATGATGCAGAGATTCAGATGCATTCCAAACTGCTACAAAACCCAAATACAGCTCAAAACTTTCTTAAATTAAAGTATTCACTTGAGCATGACGAACAGTGTGGCGTGTTTGTTCATATACATTATTTAAATGAATATGATGGCGTAATTCAGTCAACGCCAATCACAATGCTTTCTCTGCTTGAAGGGCATGCATACTCACAAGAGCAGTTAATATCATGTGATTTATATGAAGATGATTTAGTATCTTCAAATTTGTTAGTCGCGCAGGTTAATGAAGATATAAATTCTCTTAGTGGCAGTGAATACTCTTGCTTTCTTGCGTTGATAAATCAGCTGTTTCCTGAGTTGAAATTACGTCAAAAGCTATTGATAATGATCCTTATTTCAAGGTTTTCTCTAAATGCCCCTACCTTTTTTATTGGTTCATTCCCTGAATATATTTTAAGTCATATATTCTCTGGTGCGCCACAAGAGTTAATTAGCGCTTTGAAAATGGAAATGTCGAGAGGCATGCACCGTAGTACACTTTGCCTAGCTTTGCTGCTGTGTTTGGCAATGCATTCAGAAACGACTAAAAGGATCACTAATTCGACAACGTTAGAAGAAATGGAAGGAGTTTTATTAAAGATTTATCAAAGTAAAAATAAGTCAATTGAGGATGTTAAATCGTCGTTATTACTTCAATATAAGTTGGAGTTTGAATTGGGGTCAGAGCTTCTAAATGAAAAAGGAGCGTATTTAGCCAAAAAACTAGCAGATCAATTCAAAGATAAAAACTGGTATTTTGACGATTTAAACACTCTTGAACTTCCAGATTTTTTCTTATCGGACGGCGATAAAGCAGAGCCTAGTAAACGTATTGATTATGATATGGAAGCACATATGGATGATAAGCTTGAAAAGGTAGTTAATTTAGAAAGCGCCCTTAAAGGGCTAGGTGTGGCTAGACAGCATTTATATCCGCACGTTTACCATGACTGGTTAAATCGAATTAAATCAGGCGAGACTGGTACTGTATATTACCCCGAAGCATCAAACGGGTTATAACAAAGCGTTACGAACGTCCGGAAATGGCACAGAGCCGTCATTCGGATCTAAATTGTTTATGCCCCCAAAATAATTTAACGTAAATACTCTAAAGCAAACTGTAATAGAGATCTGCATAATGCTTTACCTTAGTTAGTTAAATTTTCTGAAACAAAATCTATGAACTTCCTAACTTTTAACGGTTGTTTTTTGTCTGCATAAAGAAGGTGGACATTTCTAACTTTTGGTTGACACCCTTCAAGTACTCTAATGAGTTCTCCAGATTGGATGCTTTCTTCAAGCAAATGATAGGGTTGAAGAATAATGCCAATCCCCTTGAGTGCTGCATTTTTTAGTGCACTACCATTATTACTAATGAATCTACTGGTTTGTAAATGTAAGAGGTCAATTCTAAACTCCTTTTTAAAATTAGAGCTATCAAACCAAGGTTTAAAGCCTAAAAAATGATGATTTTCTAAATCCGTTATATTTTTTGGGGGACCGTTAGTTTTTAGGTATTTTGGTGAAGCACAAAAAATAAGTTGTTGGGAAAAAACTCTCTTTGAGATGTAAGAAGCGTCTTTCAAATCTCCGACTCTGAAAACGATATCATAATTGTCTAAAACAACGTCAGTTAAAGAATCGGATAATGTAAGGTCTATTCTTATTGCGGGGTTGGCCTCTAAAAAGTCGGCAATGATTGTTGTTAATACATGAGTACCAAAGTTGTGCGGAGCATTCACGTTAATCAAACCTTCAGGCTCTTTTGTAAAATCATCCATTGAAAGAACTAAATCTCTATATTGCTTTTGTAACGCTTTAGCTTTGTTTAGATACACCTCACCAGCTTCTGTTATGTTTTGTCCTCTAGTACTTCTATTAAGTAGTTTAATATTTACTTCCTTTTCTAGAAAATTCACGTATTTGCTTACCATTGTTGTGGAAATATCAAATTTCGTTGCGACTTTCGAAAAGTTTTTTTCCTTGCAAACAGAAATGAAAATCTCAATAGCTTTTAATCTGTCCATGTAAACCTCAGGTTTAAACTGTTTTAATCAAAAGTGGGTTAGTGATTTTATCCTAGCAGTATAAAATGGGCTCGTAAATCAAATGGAGTCAATATGGAAACTTACCACTTAATTAGCTTTGCATTAGTGTCATTCCTGACTGTGCTTAGTCCAGGTCCAGCTGTGTTATTTACAATTCACAATGTGTTTAATGCAAATTCACAAGATGTACTGAAGGGGGTTCTGGGTGTTGCAACAGGAATATTAATAGTAGGTTTCTTTGCAACGTTGTTAATCATGTTTACAACAGAAGCCGTTGGCGGCGCATTTAAGGTTCTTAATCTTGCAGGAGCTTTTTATTTTTTATATTTGGCAGCAAATAATCTTAAGGCATTTAAATATAAAAATAGTTTGAGCAATGAACAGAAAAAACATTTTTTTCACGGCCTAGTCATCAGTCTACTGAATCCAAAAGCACTTGCTTTTTTTATATTCATCTTTCCTACATACATGCAAGAAAATTATATTTCTGCGGGTATAGCAACACTATTAACAAGTATTTTTGCTTTAAATGTATTACTTGTTCATTGCTTCTATTATTTTAGTTTTAACTACTTAACTAAAACAATAGGCATTGACAAGTTCGCAAATTACTTCAATCGACTATCAGCATTTACTTTTTTTATCTTCGCTTTGTTTATGTTTAATCAATTTTTAACAAGCATTACTCAATAACTTAAGGTATCACTATGATTGATTTATATTACTGGACTACGCCCAATGGTCATAAAATTACGATGGCACTTGAAGAGCTAGGTTTGGATTACAATTTATATCCAATAGATATATCTAAAGGGGAGCAGTTTTCACCTGAGTTCAGCGAATTGAGCCCCAACCAAAGAATACCAGCAATAATCGATAACGCCCCATTCAATACTTTTAAACCAATCAGCATTTTTGAATCAGGCGCTATTTTGCAATATTTAGCTGAAAAATCAGGGAAATTAATCGGTGAATCTCTCACTGATAAATATAAAGTCTTACAATGGTTAGCTTGGCAAGTAGCCGGACTTGGCCCTATGGCTGGACAGAATCATCATTTTATACATTATGCTTCTGAGCAAGTACCTTATGCAATTAACCGCTATCAAAATGAGACGAATCGTCTTTATAGTGTTATGGACAAGCAACTGGCGCAAACTGAATATTTAGCTGGTAACTTTTATTCAATTGCTGATATCGCGTGTTACCCTTGGATAAGAATACATGCTTTTCAAAGTATTGATATTGAGAAGTTTAGTAACCTTAAGCGCTGGTTAAATAATATCAAAACGAGACCGTCAACAATTAAAGCTTTTGAGGTGGCAAGTAGAATTAATACCCAACCTACGGTTAATGAAAAGGCGTCGCACCTACTTTTTAATCAATCGCATGTTAAGTGATTTATTTAGGAGAACAACATGATTAAATTGTATGAATTAGCAGGAAAAAATGGGGTTATTTTTAGTCCTTATTGTTGGCGTATAAGAATGGCGTTAAGTTTTAAAGGGGTGAATTTTGAATGCGAAGAAGTAGCTTTCACGGACATTAAAAACATCAGTAAAGGGCTATTTAAAACGGTGCCAGTAATATCAGATAACAACAATGCTATTAATGATTCATATGATATTGCTGTCTATCTGGACAAAACTTACCCAGATACACCTTTACTTTTTCCAAATGAAGATTCAAAACAAACCTTTAGATTTATTGAAGCGTGGTCTAACTCGCTTCATTCTGATATCGCACAGATTGCAATTTTTGACATTTACAAAAAATTACAAGATAAAGATAAAGCATATTTTAGAAAATCAAGAGAAGCTCTTTTCTCAATGCCTCTTGAAGATGTACAAGAAAGCAAAAGTGCTGAAGCTACATCTAGTTTACTAAAAAAATTATTGGTTTTAGAAAAGTACCTCACAAGAGCAAGGTTTGTAGGCGGTTTAAATCCAACATATGCTGATTTCATCATTTTTGGTAGCTTGAAGTGGCTACTTCAAACGAGCGAACCTTTCAGTCATCATGAACTTCCAGAAAAGACTAGAGAATGGTATGTCGAGCTTTCAAATCGATATAGTGCACCTTCAAGTTAACGTAATGTCTTTAAAAATTAACCTTAGAAAAGGGACTGGAGTAATGATTTGCTCTGCAATAAAAGTTTTGTGGAATGTAATATGTATATCCGCTTTGTAATTAACGAATTTTGTCATGAGTCAAATCAGCGTCTAGGTCTATTTCTTGCTGTTAGGTATATGAAAGATGATAATAAATTTTTGGATTATGAGTTGGAACAAGCAGAGAGCATTATGGAGTGGTTTAACAACCACCTAGAATCGCCATTGGATTATTTGAATGCTCAAAAACTTAGAAAAGCTGATATTTTCATAAGTTGGTTCAAAATATCGGCCAAAAAACATATTTCTAAGGTTAGAGAATTTGTTGTATTGCTAGAAAGTAAAGGTATCGTAGTTGAAAAAATCAGAACAGAAAGACCTGGAAAAATAGTTTATTCAGATGAATATCAAGTGTTTGCTAAGCCATTTGAAAAGTATTAACTTTAACCACCCCTGATAGTTTAGCTGTACCACTTATCAATTGGAAAGTACTTTACTGTTATACATACACAGACATATATAAATTTTACCTAAATCAACCTCAAATAAAGGTTACTAACCCGTATTTGAGATTTTAAATTACTGTGTGGATCCCCCTGTGTCAGGATAGTTGTCGCCTCTAACTTTTAATAGAGGCAGATAAAAATGAGACGTCGATTTACACAAGAATTTAAAGTTCAAGCGGTTGAAAAAGCATTATCTCAATGTGATGATGTTCGTCTAGAAGATATTGCAGATGATTTAGGTGTCGGTTATTCAACGTTACAACGTTGGATAGCACTCGCAAAAAAACATCAACTTGAAACACACCAGACGGGTAGCCAAATGACAGCAGAAAAACGACCACAAGACTGGAGTTTAGAAGAAAGACTCAGCGCGATTATTGACTGTGGCCATTTAGATGAAGCAGCCATTAATGAATACTGTCGTAGTAAAGGGCTTTATCCGCATCATATTAAGCAGTGGAAGCAAGACTTTGCCCAAGGACCTACAACGAAACTAGCTAAATTAGACAGTAAACAGTTAAAGCAAGAAATAAAACAACTGCAAAAAGAGCTTAATCGTAAAGATAAAGCCTTAGCTGAAACAGCCGCTCTGCTTGTTCTCAAAAAAAAAGCGGATGCACTCTGGGGTTTCAACGAGGACGATTAACAACACTGGCTGAGCGACCGGAGTTTTTCAAGTTAGTTGTCGCATAAAATTTAATTTGATGCGACAACTAACTTGAAAAACTCCGCAATACAGATTACTTTTAACACTATTAGGTTCCCTTATCTATATTTATATAGAAACTGCTAGTATATTCTCCAGATAGTTTTTCTTGGGTATTAAACACGTCTGTTTTAATTCTCAAATCAAATCTTTTACACCCCCCACCTCCTGGTGAGTCAGAAGTCGCTAAACCTTCAAAATCTATATTTTTTATAATGGCTTGACAAAATCGAGTATTATTAGAAGAACAGCTGCCAGCTCCAATAAGTCCTAAGGTTTGGGACTCCACGGTGTATTCTATGACCCTTTTTGACTGCTCTGTAGAGCCTTCGATATTGGTCAACTGAAACTTTGCGAGGTCCCTTCTTTGTCCGTAGAGACTAATATAGGGAGCATCTGTTACTATAAACATATCTAGACTAGAATAGTCATCGGTTTCTAGACAAAAGTCTAAACTTCCTATTCCATATTCCTCATTTACACTTAC
Organism: Pseudoalteromonas sp. 1181_04; assembly: GCF_052850545.1. Taxonomy (NCBI): domain Bacteria; kingdom Pseudomonadati; phylum Pseudomonadota; class Gammaproteobacteria; order Alteromonadales; family Pseudoalteromonadaceae; genus Pseudoalteromonas; species Pseudoalteromonas sp. 1181_04. The sequence goes on along the minus strand of NZ_VXCS01000045.1, from coordinate 11,721 downwards.
TTTATTAAAAATTATCGGCAGTGTATTTCCCTGTATTGGATGCAAAGTTGTTACATTTACAGGTTGCTCACTGGAGCTCCTGTTAACTATGATATTTATATTAAATGAGGCAGTAAATATAAGATAAGAAGAGTGCCAATCTGTTGCGCTTATACCTACACTAGAAGATGAGTAGATACCGTCAGGAACATCTGAAAAGCTAGCCTTATCTAAGTATAAAGAAATAATTCTACCACCATTTGAATATGATGCGACACCAGCATAACACCCTCTGTTTCTCACTCCATTACTAATATCACACAATAGTTTAACGTTATAGAAAGTCCCTGTTTCTTGATTAATTATCGGGATATTCATAACATGTGATTTAGAACTTGCAGACCAAGCTGGCGATCTAGAGTCGTAATTACTAATAACAAGTAAGGCATTGCTGTTTCGGAATAAGTCTTGACCGCAATCACTCATGCTGTCCTCGCTCCGACATACTATGGATTCACTTGGCCTCCAACTAGAAATATATTGATGGCCTGCTGAATCAGGATCTAAGTGAACATTATTAAATGTATGAGATAAATGCACTCCTCTTTCAAAGCTGGCAGCTGCATAACCTATCATAGAAAAATAAATGACAAACAAACACACTATTGTTTTCATTAAATTATCTTCCCTGCGTCGTTCTTTATCTCGAAGTCTGAAATAGAACACAATTTATTTATTGCAAACTTACTACCGGGGTAAAGCCTAAATTCTTGCTTACTTTTATTGTCAATATCAGCCTTACACTTGTTCTTAATATGCACTCTGACATTCCCTGAGTTTTCAATGAAGTCTACTTTCCCATCACTATAAGTTTTGTAATTATAATTTAGTTCAAGGGGCAGCACTCTAACTAAAACGCCGTATGATAACTTTACTGTAACGCCTACGGAAAATTCTGATGTAGGTATAAACCTAACCCTGTATAGTTTTTCAGCTATAACATTTTCATTTCTAGAATATAGTAGCCTTACACTTTTACTTTCACCTGCGCTTAATATTATTTTCCTAGGGAAAATACTAAATGATAAGATTTCACTATTATCAACTGACACTTCACGTTGTTCTGGGGTTCCAGGGTTCACTATTTCATATACTAAGGCACGAACATATTCAGTGTATTTTGAGGAATTAGTTACCTTGATACTTTTAGTAACTAGGTCATTTTCATTTCCGTATATTTCCATTGGGGATACGGATATCGCAAAACTATTTAAAGGGGATAATAAATAGAAAAATGTAAAAAAAAATATTGTTCTAATCACAAGTCAACTCTCCAAGGCTGTAATATATATTGTTGTAATTATTGTGGTTATTAAAAGTGCAACGTAACGGTAGGTCGTCATTGTTAATATCAATAAATCCTTTGGTAAGAAATTCATCTGACAAACAAGTAGCCTCATAATTTTCATCACCTACATTTGATACCGTACAACCTTCTATATTTATTTTTTGGTAACCTTTAATTTTAAATCCAATCACTATAGTTTTTTCGTATGAAAATTGTATTGTTTTAATATCACCTTTAAAAACATCCACACTATCATCTTTAACCTTAACAGTAAAAATCCCATTATCTGATAGATAATCATCTTCAACCATTATCTTGTAGTTCCCCGGTTTTATTTGATAAAAACTAGTTTCTGATGAGCTTATTTTTACATTACTTCTTGCAGAACCTTTAATATTTAATCGGAAATCACTTCCTTCTGGTATATTTCTCATGTCAAATATAAGTCCTGCGTCAGAACGTAGTGTGTTTACACTTTTCAGGCTATAGCTTTTATCATTAATTGCTGCCACATATTCATGACTTATCCCTATATTATTAATAACCCCATAATTAGTATTTAATCTAAATGCACCGTATGGTGAGTTATAACCCGCGTATAAGCTTGATGAAAATTCACCTTGATTATATTTTGAAACCCTAAAATTCATGTTATAGTCCTTATCATTTTTAGCAAAAGATAAGACGTTACTACTACCCTGTTTGTTAGTTTTATTACTATTATGTATCGAAGATGAGTAGGAGTAAGAATTTGATTTATATCCATAGCTAAAGTTTATTCCAGCATTAAAACTAGTCATTTTACTATTATATATTGAATCATAATTTTTCGACTCGTAATTAGCGTTAAAGCTAATTACGAATCGATTAAAATTAAAGCTTTTACTTAAAGAGAATCGATTGCTATCATAGTTAACCCCCAAGCTTTCTGACTTGTAATCTGTATATGTATAAGTTGCATTAAGTGCTCCAGGAAGTGAATAAGTAAGGCTTCCGGATAAATTGGTTCCACACTTACGATTTAGAAAAATAGACTCTTTTTTACAATCATTTAATTCAACTTTATAAGCAGAAGCATATACAAATAAGTCATCCAAAATTTTGAATCTAAACTGCGATCCAAGAGCAAAATCTCCTTTACTACTTATGACTGATTGAATATCAATTCCATTCATAGAATAAACAAGTTCACTTGCAGCCCCTTTATTTGGAATATAGAATGAGTTAAGATGAAAATTACCTAAAGAGCTAACATATAAGCCGTTAAAACCAAGTGAGTCATAATAATTATCTCTATAATAATTACGGCCAACCATAACTTTAGCAAAGAAAGTATTTACTTTGTTCTTACTAATGCTTTTTTTAAAATATTCTTTTATCTCTGTTTCTTTTTCGCCGTTAGAGTATTCTTTTTCTATGACTAACCTGCTGTATCCCGCACTTAACAATCTATCATCGACTTCATTAAACCCAGGTGAAAGTTGTATACTTAATATCTTTCTTTCATTTGAAGATATGGTGGCTAAAGAATAATCCTTAGAGTAAACGAGTAAATTACCTTCGGACTTTCTTGCATTATAATCATAATCAAATAAGCTAAAGTTATATAATTCCAAGCCAAAAAAAGTATTACGTTTTATAAAATAGGTTCTACCTATTCCATTGGCAGGATTGTTGTACCCATTATCATTAATATATGAAAAGGCTAACTGCAGTTTATTATTAAGTATAGGTTTAAGGAGATATGACAAGTTATCAAATTTAAAAGGGTCATTCTTTCTTTTATTGTCTACATCATACTCAGCTATTAACAGTCCATATTTTGTTTTATAACTATCCTGACCTCTTAAAGATATATCTTCTTCTCCTCCAGATTGATAATTTAACTTTGCATAATGCCAATGTGATATCCCTGTATTTACTCCATACGAATACACTTCATCCTTTGAGTATTTTTTTGAGCGTATATAAATAAATTTATCATCATAGCTAACAGCGATTGATATATTGGTATATCTAATTGGTTTATCAATCTCAATTCCACTGCTAGCTGCTTTTAGTATGAAATCATTATATTCAACTTCATTATTTTTGAATATTTGTTCTAATTTTTCTGATCTTAGTTTTTCTTTAAATATTATTTTATTATTATTTTTTTTTACATACACAACGGATGATTTCGTGTTATTTATGTACATTTGATACGGTTCAAATTCAATTTCATCCACACTGAACCAGTCTGGTGGGTTCACATCAAAACTTTTATAATCGTCTGTATTTTTTCTTTCATCTCTTTCTTTATCAAGATCTAAACTTTCATTATTAGTTAGGCCATCATCAATAACAAAACTCGGAAAATGATGGTGAATGTAGCCTCTTACATCGTTATATTCGGTATTAGATTGTCGATATAAACATTCTTTTATAAAATAGTATGTTTCATGCTCAACATTGCTACAATCACCAATCATTGTGAACCTTTACAAATTTATGGAGCGATAGAAAAATCGAATGTAAAAGAGCCTCTATACTGACCCGAAGCTAGCGCAGTAGTTGACGCACTTTCTATTGATAAAGTAATATCTTTAGCGCTAGTAATTGCACCTTCAGTAGTATTGTACAAAGCATCTTTATCAATTGTTACAGGTGTGTTTTGTGCTAATGCGGTATCCGCTATTTTAAAAGTCATTGGAATAGATGTTCCATTCACAGAATCTGTCAAGCTAGGGAAGCTTTGTAATGTAATTAGAACATCCTTATAGTTATTCGATACCATATTTAAGTTGATGTTTTTTGTTTGAAGCCCATTTCCTGCGCTATTAACAGCCATTGCGATAGGAGCATCCCACGATCCTGAGGTATCAATTACTGTCAAACTACTATCAACTGATGCCGTAACAGTTACAACTTGAGTTGCCGCACTTACAGTAAAGCAAGAAGCCAAAGCTGCCACAAGTCCAATTTTCATACACTTTCTATACATATATAAATCCAATTTCAATTAAGTGAAAAAAACATCTTACACCTGTCAACCACTCAGCCGAATAGCATCTATACATGCATTTAAAAACAATATGCTATTACCATTTAAAATTCATGGTGAAGTATTAGGCAGCCGTTAACTTGGCCAGTTCGCGACAACTAAGTGGACCGGTTTTGGTAAGATTCAGGGTAAGCGTCTGAGCAAATGCGTCTAGCCTTGATTAACATTCCAAGGTAGTGTCAACAACAACCAAAAAGTGATCCACTCCACCATTTAAATTATGGTCACTATTCAAATGGTTGGACTGCAGGATAGCATTCTAAATTAAATATGTTTTAAAAGTGCTAATCGATTAAGAGGAGAAAATATATAAAATAAATTTTAATATACCATTTTATAGGCTGTATGCAGTTGCTATCACAAGAAGAGCTTGATTTTATAATTTATACATTCACAGAAAATCCTGATGACTCATTTCCCTTGAAAAATAACTCTGAAGGGAAGGCCAATATCGAAACTGATGCGAATTATGAAAATATTAAGCTATGCTTCAAAACGGTTGTCAAGCATAGTGACTCTAAATTATTTTTATTTTGATTGTTACTCTAAGGTAAAGCTATGAGTGTTTATTAATGAGCTTGATAACCTTGCTTGTATCTAAGCTTCTTTAAACCGTTTAGCCTTAAATCTTCGTAAGTATCAATGTAGCTGACTTTCTGTATTCCAACGCGTTCAAATTGCATATGCAAATAGGCAGCAATTATTATGCATTGTTCTACTCAATACTTGCCCTATGAGTTAGATTTACAATGCTCTCCTACGGTCAATAACTTTCTACGACAAATACAAAATGTATTTGAAGCACTAGAATGAAGGGTTTGCCGTTGTTAAGTTTTGCAAAATAGTCAATTTAGGGCTGCTGTTCATCTCAGGAGGTTGCACCTGTTGAGTCTATCCTTATGAGCTTTTACCTGTAGCCAATAGAAAAATGGTATTAATAGCAAAGAAGTTGAAGCAATATCATCAGTAATTAAACCGAGTGATTGAGCTCACTGATTAAAACCAAGCTTCACAAAAGTGCCAATTGCGCTCATAGTGATAAGCTGTAGTAACACCAACACCTCCGCTGTACACGTAGAAGTAGAACTAGACATCAATACTTGCAATATTTTCTACTAAGAAATCTAAGAAAACCCGTGCCTTTGGTGAAATCATATCTCGCTTTAAATAAATTGCGTAGGTAGCGCTTAGCTCTTCGTAAGGGCTAAAGGTATAGTTCTGCATAACATGCTTCAGAGAGCCATCAGCTAATTCATTTTTAATTGCCCATAACGGCATTAAGGTAAGCCCTGTATGATTCATCACTAGCTGCTTTTGGCCATTTACTGAATTCACTGAAATAGCATTGTTAATGACTAGTTTTGTTCTTGTTTCTGCCATTAAAAACCAATCTTTCCAGCGAGCATAGCTGTATCTAATACATTGATGTTCGGCTAAATCTTTAGGGCATTGAGGTGTGCCCCTGTTAGCTAAATATTGGGGGCTAGCACATAATAAAAAATTGTTGAATGCCAGTCGTTTAGCAATCATTGTCGAATCAGATAAGCGTCCGCTTCGAATGGCAACATCGATATTTTCTTCGACAAGATCGACAACTCGTTCTGTTAACTCAAGCCTTATATCAATATCTGGATATAACAACATAAACTTCGGGATAAGTGGTAGTACAACACTTTCGCCAAAACCCACGGTCATACTTATTTTGAGATTACCTTTTGGCTTTTCTTGCAAATCATTTACCGCTCTTTTGGCTTCATCAAACTCCGATACAATACGCTGAGAAAATTCATAGTACTTACGCCCAGCTTCTGTTAACCCAGTATTCCTGGTGGTTTTATTTAAAAGGCGTACACCTAGTTCTTGTTCAAGAACGGCTAATTGTCTTGAGATAGAAGAAGGCTGTACATCAAATATTCTACTGGCTTGTGAGATACTCCCTGTTTCAACGACACAATTAAAATACAATAACCGATTTAGTGAACTCATAACTGTTTCTACCTATATAAAGTTTCTTGTTATTCTAATACCGCATTGCTTAAAAGACAAAAGTAACTTGTTAATTGGGTAATGGCTTGTTCTGTTGACAACAAATAGAATGGTCGTACTTAAACGAACATACAAATGAAGAGCACATAATATGAAAGCAATGATCATTAATGAAATCGGCACAACTGAAGTTTTTCAGCTAGTGGAAAAAGCAAAGCCCGTGGCTAAAAAAGGACATATGGTAGTGGAAGTTAAAGCAACAAGTGTAAACCCAATTGATACCATGCTACGCTCTGTTGAATTACCTTGGTCAGCTAATTTGCCAGAAGTACTACACGGTGATGTAGCGGGTATTGTTAGCGAAGTAGGAGAAGGTGTCACTGGTTTTATCATTGGTGACGAAGTTTATGGTATGGCTGGTGGTGTTAATGGTGTAGATGGTGCTTTAGCTGAATTTATGTTGGTTGATGCACGTTTAATGGCTAAAAAACCTAAAACACTAACCATGAAACAAGCAGCAGCACTTCCGTTAGTATCAATAACTTCTTATGAAGCACTGGTTCATAAAATGAATGTTAAAGCAGGTGATAATGTTCTTATTCATGGTGCTACTGGTGGTGTTGGCCATATCGCTGTTCAATTAGCAAAAGTGCTAGGCGCTAATGTTACTTCTACTTATTCGCCTGCTAACGGAGCACTTGCAAAAACCGTTGGTGCGGATAATTTAGTTGATTATACAACAGAAAAAGTAGCCAATTATGTGGCTAAATATACCAACGGTGTTGGATTTGACAAAATATTTGATACTGTTTCTGGTAAAAACATTCAAAAGTCATTTGAAGCGGCTAAGTTTAATGGTCATGTATCAACAATTTTACCGATTGAAGATCCACTACAAATCGCTTTGAAAAGCCTGTCATTCCATAGTGTACTCATGCTTATTCCACTTGTTCATGGCATCAACCATGAATCACACGGTCAAATTTTGACTGAAATTGCTGAACTGGTTGATGCTGGCAAGATAACCCCAATTATTGATGAAAGTGACTACTCAATTTGGGAGGTTTCTAAAGCACACGACCACCTTGAGTCTGGAAAAGCTGTTGGTAAAATAACACTTACAGCATAAATATCGATTTAACTTCCCAATAAAAGTGTTAATGCGTTATTAGCGATTTTGTAATTATTATTCTATCGCTATCTACTTCTCGAAGAATCAGAAATAAAGCGGTACAAATTCTTGCGAGCGCATCAAGGAAAATTGAGGGTGTCATGTATTGCTTCGATACTTAAGGTGTCGCGAAGCTGGTTCTATTAATAACTTAAATTCGGTGAATTGGTCAGTCAGAGAGCATTGTAACAACAGCTGCGAGATGAGCAAATACAACGATTTTGTTGATTCAAAGCTGCGTTATGGTATGCCAAAAGGGAATTATTGGAACATAGATTATATACTTAGTCTTATTGACAGTGATATCAATACACGCGCAGAGAGTTTCTTCCACTTATTGAAAGTCAAGGCAATTCATGGTCAGTCAATTATGGATAAGAAAACAATGCGGCAAGCTGTATTTGAATACATTGAAGTTCATTGCAACAAAACAAGGAAACGTAGTACGAGTGGCTATTTAACCCAGAAGCATTTAAATTGAAGAATATTGCTTAGTATTGTGGTCAGTTTTAGCGTTGGTTATCAATATGTTCATTAGACAGCTCCTGACACAGGAGTGCTGCGACGATCATGATAATCTATTGAAGAGAGGTAAGGCTTAGCATTTCTTTTTTTTATTATTTTTAAATGCTAATTTCATATGTTAGAAACCCTGTATTATTGAATTATTGAATTGTTTTTAGGGCAGCATCACAATCTTATATCAATGTTCTTTAATGCAAGAGTTACATCTATCACTTAATAGTAAATTACATACTTCAAACCTTAATTATAAGGTGCAAAAAATTGTTGATATAAATAATAAAGTGGTGGCTGGAGAGCTGTTAGTTGATTTTTCAAGGGCAGAATCGAATCTTGAACTTCAAACCTATTTAAATGCAATAAATCTTGGAATTATTACTCAATTTAGTCTTGATTTTGCTTTTAATAACATTACAAATGCAACAAATTTAAATAAATTTAGTACTTTATTTTTTAACCTAGAAAGAAATAATTTATGTGATGTGAGAATTTTATCGCAAATATTAGAGTTAAACTTAGTTTGTTCTTTAAATGGGCTTGAGTTAGTCGTTGAAATTACTGAAAGAGATAAATGTGGAAAGTGCTGTAATGTTATTAAAGGGTTAACATTTCTGAAGGGGCGGGGTATTAAACTAGCTCTAGATGATTATGACTATGTATTTGGTGATTTCAGGTATAATGAGCTTAAGTTAGGTTATTACGACTATGTAAAAGTAGACATGTCAAAAAATAAACTAGAATTAGATCTACTTAGAAATTTCGCATTTGAAAATAATAAGTACTTCAAGAAAGGTATTATAGTCGAACGAATTGAGACGTTAGATGAACTCTATAAAAATTTACCTCATCAATATATTTATGGGTATCAGGGCTTCTTTTTTTGTAAAGGTATTTCTATTTAATGTAGTAGTTAATTATCGTTAAAGTTAACTTTTAAAAACTTTATTGGAGGGAATTTGTTAGGTAAATATATAAAACGCTATCGAATAGAAAAAAACTTAACTCAGTTTGATTTTATTGTAAAAATACAGAGTTTAGATGTTGAAGCCTCATTTGAGTTACTAGATGAAATTACACTTTCTAGATGGGAGAATGAGAGAACAAGGCCTTCGTTAAAAAAACAAGTATTACTAATGGTATATATGGGCTTTAAACACGATTTAAATACCTTTATTACTCCCGACAAAGTTAAATTAGAGTCTCTTTTATCAAAAAGATATAAAGATAATTTTTTGGGTAGTGATAACCCTTATTTAAATGTTTCTTCTCATAATAAAGTTACTGTCCGATCTAGTAAGAAAATACCGAGTAGTCGTTTAAAACACTACAGTGCTTATTATTCTGATATTCATGGCGTACCATGCGATAGTGAACATCTACAAATGTTAAATGAAAATCTAAGTAATATAAATTTTCATGAAATCTATTCACCCGAAAACTATATCATTGGGCACTTAATCTCTTTTCAAATAACTGATGATTTCTCATTGTCTGTCATAAATGAAAAATTAGGTTTCAAACTCTCTTTTGCTGATGATGATTTAAAGGGTTCTATTTACATAACTTCAATGCATGCTAGTTGCAAGGATATATTTCATTATCAAAACAAACTTGTTTATGATCTAATATTGGAGTCGAATAAATTTCCTAAATATATTTTTGCTAAATGCTTTTATCCAGAGTTAGCTAATTTTTATGAGGCTATCGGTGGAGATGTCTGTCATAAAGGGCCTGTAAGTACTCATGGAATGAAATACTTAAAATATCATTACAGGTGGTTAATGTACCGCATTAATGTTATTGATTTAATTAGTTCAAAATTATTCTATTTTAACGAAAAATTTATTAATGAAACATTCATTAACAAACCATTTGTTGATCCAATAATTAAAAAGGAAGAGATTTAAAAAACACCTGCAAACGAACAGTAATCAAACTAGTAAGAACTCCTCTAGCTTTAAAATGATGAAGATACTCCATACCAAGGTATATGAAGTAGCTATTCTAAAGGTCGGGGTATAAGTGAGAACTCTTTCTCCCCTGCAAAGCTCGTAAGCGCGTTACTAAGATATCCGATTTGTATTTTTATATTAGTCGTAATAGCGATGTTTTGGTTAGAGATTAATGATTTTTAGTTAGTGCCTAGCGGAAGCTGGAATATTCACGCTGGTTAGACGCTGTTTTTTGGAATGTCAACTTGCTTGCTAGCGCTAACGAATTGACGTAAGAACAATATCAGGCGGCATGTTTTTTATAACAAGTGACATTCACTAAGCTTTTTCTTGCAAAGTTAATAGTTTTAGCTGCGAGTAGCTTATGAAGCATATTACTCTGGCTCAGAGGCTACTTAGTTAAAGTAGGAAAGTCTATCAATCTGGAAATAAATAAACGATGAAAATTCTTATTGTAGGTGCTGGGATCTCGGGCTTATCTATGGCTCGATTGTTAGAAGAAAAGCGCATTGACTACAAGATTATAGAAAAAAAAGGCTCTCTTAATACGACTGGAGCAGGTATTGCTTTACCGTTCAATGCACTAAGAGCACTAAAAGAAATAGGCGTCTATGATCAAGTAATGAAAAATTCGCATAAGGTAAAGGAAATAAATTATACCAAATCAAATGGAGAATTACTCAGTCGCGCCAACTTAACAGGCTATCCTTTTAGTAATGACTCATTTGTAGCCTTAAAAAGGAATAAATTGATACATATATTAGCTGAGGGGATAGAAAATAAAATTCACTATTCCACAGAAATCACTTCTGCTAATAATCATAAAAATGGGGTTGTAGTCGAGTGTTCTAATACGGAAATTGCTGGAAAATATGATTTAATGATAGCTGCAGATGGCGTTAATTCACCGTCAAGAGATCAACAGTTTAGAGGTACTAAAACTTTATACAATCATAAAATAACGGGGTGGCGTTTCATTGTTAAGGCGTCTAATCATCAACTAGAACCGACCTACATGCTTGGCAACTCTGATTTATTTATGGCTTACCCATTAAGTAAAGATGAGTTATATTGTTACGCACATATCCATCAAGATAATAGTTTCTATACATTAAGTGGCGATACACAAAAGGATATTAAGCGTATATTCTCATCTTATGCGGAACCCGCTAGAAGTATTTTAAAATCAATTAATGAATTAAATATTATTACAGGTGAATTAAAATCGGTCACTGAAGCTCGTTTCTATAAAAATCGTATTGTTTTTATTGGAGATGCTGCCAACGCTTGTTCTCCACTTTTACAACAAGGCGCTGCAGCTGCTTTTGAGGATGCATTATCGTTATCAAAAGCTTTAAGTCATAATAAGATAGATTTGGAGCAATATAAAAAAGCGCGCCAAGCACGAATTGAATGGATTATTCAATATTCTGACAAGCCTTTAGCAAACATAAAAAAAATGGATAACTTCATCATACGTTTTATTAGAAATATGATAATACGACATATAGGGCCTTTGAATGTTTACGGTTGGATAAAATTGGCAACAAACCCCTATTTAACTAAAAAATAGCAATAAGTTAAGTCCTGCAAATTTTATTGACCACTACATTACTTGTTTACTTAGAGCCAGGCGGTGGTCAGAATCTAAGAAACTATCCTATTTGTGTCATTAAACGATAACTATATTGCAATAATTAAAGAAGGCATGCTTATGACC